>JAYSST010000298.1:0-3857 GCA_043720435.1 Bdellovibrionales bacterium | reverse complement strand
CGAGACGGTTTTCCCTATGAGAGTCTCGACAATCGATTCAAATTTGGCGGGATGTGCCGTCGCCACGATCAGTGCATTCTCAATCTGTAGTTTTTCTTTTGCGACAACTGCAGTCGCGGTGTGGGGACAAAATACCTGGTTATAGGCGGCTTCTCCCTGCGCGATTGCGTCAGAAATTTCACTGTCAGAAACCGAGATAGACGCGACGTCGTCTTTTAGACGCTGGACTTCCGGATAAAGTGCGATCAGGCGCTCGAAGTTGTTGGGTGCTGAGACGTCCATGGCATTCGCTAAAGTCGCGATTGTTCTTCCGGGCGAGTACGTTTGGGACTTGAAGTAGTTGGGGATAGTGCGGTTGGCATTCGTCGCGAGGACTACTTTTTCGATCGGAAATCCCGCACGTTTTGCCCAAAGGCAAGCGACGGCGTTTCCCAAATTTCCCGTCGGCACGATGACGGTTGGTTGTTTTTTAAAGTGTCGGTGGTAATCGAGACTCGCTTTTGCGTGATACGCCATCTGCGGCAGAAGGCGTCCGATGCTGATGCTGTTTGCTGACACGAAACGGTGTTGTGCTTGCAACGTCGAATCCGCAAGCGCCAATTTCACAACACGTTGGCAGTCGTCGAAACTTCCGTTCACGCTGAAGGCTCGAACGCTGGGTCCCCAGGTCGTAAGTTGCTTTTCCTGGCGGGCCGAAATCTTTCCCTTCGGATAAAGAATCACGACCTTCATGTTCGCGACTTCCGAAAACGCAGCACCGACGGCGCCGCCGGTATCGCCAGACGTCGCGACGATAATCGTGGCTGGTTTTCCCAAACGCGACATGCACTGAGCCAAGAACCTTGCGCCCACATCTTTAAACGCGGCTGTCGGACCATGAAAAAGCTCGAGAATCGCAAGGCCCTTAGAATGCGTCACGAATTCGAGCGGAGTGGGAAAATTAAAAGCGTCTCGGCAAATATTTTCAATCTGCGACTCGAGTTCACTCTCGCTTACGAAGGGGCTCAACAGTTTCGCCGCAAACGTCGCAAGGTCCGCTTCGGGGCTAAGTCCTTTGATCGTGCTGGACGACAGATCGTAGGTCGGCATTTTTTCGGGGACAAAGAGTCCGCCGTCAGGAGCAACGCCTTGAAGCAAGCACTCCGTAAATGAATGTGGTTTTGTTTTTCCTTTTGTACTGATGTATTTCAATTGAGTAACCTTGCGCCGTCTTTTTTCAATTGAAACGCCCATGAGGTCGACGCTCCGGCGCTTCGAGCCGCGGCTTCCATCCGTTTTTGCACATCGATCGCATTGCTTTGCCCTTGCACCCAGGCAAAAACGCTAGGCCCAGCACCCGAGATCGTGCAACCGAGGGCATTCTGAGACATCGCTGCGGTTTGGATCGACTGAAATCCGGGAATCAAGTACGCCCGCTGCGGTTCGATGACGATATCTTTTAGTCCGCGGCCAATCAGCGCAAAGTCGCTGAGGTATAGACCGCTCATCACAAGCGCGAGATTAGCGCTTTGTTCGATGTGCGATTTCAGCGATATTTCTTTCTTGAGAATCCCGCGTGCCGATTTTGTTTCAACTTGAATATGTGGATGCAGCAGGACGCACCAAAGATCTGCTGGTACTGGAAGGTCGACAACGGCAACGTCATCGCCGTGTACTGTGGCGAGAGTTAGTCCGCCGAAAAGGCTTGGCGCAATATTATCTGCGTGTTTCGAACCGCTCGCTACGCATTCGCCGACGAGCGCGTACTTTAGCATTTCTTCTCGAGTGAGTTTATTTTCGAGAAGCGCGTTTGCGGCAACGATGGCTGCGACGGCAGAAGCGGCAGAACCGCCCAAGCCTGACCCGAGCGGAATTCCTTTTTCAATCGTCACTTTGAAACCATGCTTGAGGCTTCGGTCACGAATCAATTGCACGAGCCCGGCCGAAGCTGTGTTCATCAGCGGATCGGTTGGCAACTTCAACGGAAGTCCAGTGATGGGCTCAACAACAACGTCACGACCTGAGATCACTTCGACTGTCGCGGTGTCACCAGCGATACCAGCAGAAAAACCCAGCAGGTCAAAACCGACAGCGACGTTCGCCACGCTGGCAGGCGCGAATGCTTTTGATCTCTGACCCGGACTGATCATAAGGATGCTCCGAGATACGAACTTAAACGCAAAATGTCGGCAAAGACACCGGCGGCGGTGACTTCGGGACCCGCGCCAGGTCCTTGAACAATGAGCGGCTGAGCTGAATAGCGAGTTGTCCGGAATGCCACGATGTTGTCGGTCGACTGCGTTTGCGCAAACGGGTGATTCATCGGGTACCGGCGTAAGACGATACTCGCTTTGCCTTTGTCGTCGATCAGTCCAACGTAACGTAAAACTTCACCCTTTGCCTGAGCGTCCGTGGCTAGTTTCAACATGCGAACATCTTGCGACGGCAATTTTTTGAGAAACTCATCGACGGTACCGGTTTGCAAATCGGCTGGTAACAATGGTTCAATCACGACATCTTTTAACTCAAGTGCGAGTCCGGCCTCGCGCGCGAGAATGACAAGTTTTCTGCCGACGTCCATTCCTGAAAGATCTTCGCGTGGATCAGGTTCGGTATATCCTTTTTGTTTCGCTTCCATCACGACCTCTGAAAAAGGGCGAGCAGGAGAAAAGGTATTGAAAATGTACGACAGCGTTCCAGACAATACCCCCTCAATCGAAGTCACTCGGTCGCCGGTTTGAATCAGTTCGCGCAACGTATTTAAGATCGGCAGCCCTGCGCCCACGGTTGTTTCATAGAGATAGTGGCGATTTCCCTGCCGAGAAATATTCTTAAGCTGCCGATAAGAATCGATCGAGCCTGTGTTACCTTTTTTGTTTGGTGTAATGATGTGTATCCCGCGCTTGAGCCACTGTTCATAATTTTGAGCGACATGTTCGCTGGAAGTACAATCGATGATAACGGCATGGGGAATATCGTCGGCGTGCACATGCTTAGCGAATCTTTCTAGACTCAACGGCTGACTGTTGGCTTTAAAGTCGTCCTTCCACTGAGCCAGCGGAAACTCCTTTTCTAGCGATCCCGAATGATTCGAAAGTCTCATCTGCGTTGAATTCGCGAGTCCACGCACACGAAGATCGAGCTTGAATTCGGTTCGAAGTCGCGCGCTTGAAGCGTGCAGCTGTGCAAGCAGTGTCGAGCCAATTCCACCAGTCCCTATGATCCCGATCGAGAGAGTATGATTCGATAAGAAAAAACTTGCGTGTACGGCACGCAGCGCGCGCGCAGAATCGAGTGTCGAGACGATGACCGAAATATTTCTTTCAGACGACCCCTGAGCGATCGCACGGATATTGACGTTCGCGCGCCCAAGTGCACTTAAGAATTTTCCGGCGATCCCGGGCTGATTTGCCATGTTGTCGCCGACCGCGGCTAAGATGCTGCAATCTTCATTTGATTCGATCGATTGAATTAGGCCGCTTGCAATTTCACTGTGAAAGGCGAGGGCGACGGCTTGTTTTGCCGCTTTCGTTTGTCTGGCGGGGATAGCAAAACAGATCGAGTGCTCAGAACTCGCCTGAGAAATCATCATCACTGAAATTCCAACTTCGCGAAGCGCGCCGAAAAGTCGTTGAGCAACACCGGGCACTCCCATCATCCCCGTACCTTCGACGTTGATGACGGCGACTCCGTCGACAGTTGCGAAACCTTTTACCGGAGCATCCGAGCTCGATGTTGAGTGAATTTTCGTGCCGACTGCAGAAGGATTAAATGTATTGCGAATCCAAATTGGAATCGCGTCCTTGATCGCAGGTGCCATGGTGCTGGGATGAACGACCTTTGCTCCGAAGTACGCGAGCTCTGAAGTTTCTTGATAG
>JAYSST010000297.1:0-1607 GCA_043720435.1 Bdellovibrionales bacterium | reverse complement strand
CTCGAATCTGCGCCATCATCTCGAATTGCTTAACGGTGCCGCTAATTGCAAATGTCGGAAGCGTTTCGCCAAAGACTGTGGCTGGTGGAAATCTTAGTGAGGTGGAAACGGCAAGCGCATCGCCCTGCCATATGGCACTCGCATCTTCAACGATGACACTCTTCATCCGATTTTCAAAAAATACTTCAGCTCGAGAAACAGAAACACCGGCGACCAATTTTGAAATGCGCTGCTGGTCGTTCTGCGACCATACTTCTGCTGGCGTAACCTTCGAATCGTCGGCGGATGATTGTTCGGCGGGCTCCTTCGCGAGGTCTTTCATCGCTTCTTTTGCCAATACCGTTTTGACTCCGACGGAATCGCAATTGCGTTTAATCTCGTCGAGGTCAACGATCAGTTCGTCGATTTTTACGCGACCAGCAGAAACTGTTCCCGACAATAAACTCATGAATCTTAACGGCACGCGTACAACTCGCGCGCGAATCGGCACCGTATCGGCGCAACGTCCGCCGAGTCGCCATTCAACTTTGTTTAGGATGACAGCGAGATCCGGAACCGCACCATCGGCAAGCGAAACTTCAGCCGAAGCAAAAACGAGGTTTTCGCGAATCGGCGACTCTTCAATTTTAGCTCTAACAAATTTTTCGATTTTAGCTGGAGAAAGTGAAACTCGAATTAGAGTTCCGAACAGAAACGCGACAAGAACCGCTATGATAAAACGGCGAAATCCGGCTTGCTCCGAGACCTCTCGCTGTTTTCTTCTCACCCGCAGATCCCGTTACTACTTAAAAAAAAGATTCGTGATTTCATATTCTTTATCGGCTTTCGGACTGCGAACAGTCACGACATCACCGACGCGTTTTGCAATTAACGAACGAGCGATGGGCGACAGGATCGAAATGCGACCCTCTTTTACATCGGCTTCGTCGACTCCGACAATTTGATAAGCAAATTTCTCGTCAGACTCGGTATCGACCAATTCAACGTGTGCGCCGAAAATAACTCGGTCGCCCTTCAGCGTTGAAGGGTCTATGACCTCTGCTCCCGCAAGATGCCCCTGAATTTCGCCGATGCGACCTTCGATCAACGATTGGCGTTCTTTGGCCGCGTCGTACTCGGCGTTTTCACTGATATCACCGTGGGCACGCGCTTCTTCAATCGCACGAATGACAGCTTGGCGCTCGGTGTGAATGAGACGCTTCAACTCGTTCTCAAGCTTCTCTTTCCCCTTGATCGTGATCGGAAGACGATCAAGTTTGAGAGGAGTCGCATTTTGTCCGGATCCGTCGGCTGTATTGGCCATTATAAGTCCTTTGGGTCTTCCCTTTGCCGCTTAGCGCAAAAGGTCTGAAACTAGTCGAACTTGCGGCTGTGTCAAGGGACGATCGGCCTAAGCCTTCGGGAAGGAAAAGAGTCCGCTGTGAAAAAGAACTTATCGGGCGACCGATCCACTGATGGGCCTCTGACGCCACCTGTCAATCTCGAGCTCATCGCCGGAATTCAGTCTTCAAAAACCATTTGGCTCACGACACATCCGCAGGCCGACGGCGACGGACTCGCCTGCCAAGCGGCCATGGCCGCAGCACTGTTTGGCCTCGGAAAAACCA
>JAYSST010000296.1:0-1608 GCA_043720435.1 Bdellovibrionales bacterium | reverse complement strand
TGACTGCACCATCCTCAGGCATAACGCGCTTCAAACACTTGAAGTTTTGACAAAATCGACGAACGCCCCTACAAGCTGTCACGAACTGTTGCGAGTGGGGTCGTGGCGGTTTTTGTGATGCCTTAATTTTAAGCTGGGGAGTCTATGCGCACACGTGAAATCAACTCTTTTAAAATGCTTCTTCTCGAACAACGCACGGAGGTTCTAAACCGCATGCACGAGTTTCGTTCCGAGACGCTTGCGCCCGTGGGCGAACGCGGAGACGAAGGCGACCGAGCCACCTCGGAACTCGATTTAAGCCGCGCGGTTCGCGACCAGGAACGCGCCAACATGCTTCTGCCAAAAATTGATCGTGCCCTTCAGCGTATGGTCGACGGTTCTTACGGTCTTTGCGAAATGTGCGAAGAACCCATCGGTGTCGCGCGCCTTAAGGCCCGTCCCGTCGCTACTCTCTGTATCGCGTGCAAAGAAGAGCAAGAGCAGCAAGAGCGCATCTTCGCGTAAGCTCATCCGCCGCCGCGTCGGCGGCGCGTATCCTGCTATGCAGGAATTCATGAAAATCGTTCTTCGATCCTTCATGGTCATTTTGATTGTCTGCGCGGGACTACCCGCCAGCGCTCAGCCTGCGAGCATTGAGGAAATAAAGTTTTCAGCGCAGATTGCGATTGATCGCACGACGTCCGACGCAAATCGAAAGTTTCTTATTTCTTATATCGTAAATGGAATCCAAAATCTCGAGCCGCGGGAACAAGTCGTTTTGTTGAATTCGGTTCTGGAAGCGCTTCAGCAAAGTGAGGCCGGGGCAGACGAACGCATCGTCGGATCACAAATCGTCAGCGGGGTGTGTCTGCTGGGATTAGCATTTTTAGCTACGAGAAGCATGAAAAGTCCAAAGGATTGGCCGATCGCTATCGTCGCTATGGGAGTCTCGGCTGTGACACTCGGTTCGGTCTTTTACGCGGACCGAGACGCGAAATTTGTCCGTAGTTATATCGCCTCGGTTCGCGCTCCGCTCGTCGAGCTTCGCGATTCAACAACACTTAAGATGCGCGCCGATGCGCTTCAATAATTACGAGCTACAGGATCCTCCCAGCACGGCATTCTGACTGAAACGAATTTAAACATCGTGGCATTAGAGACCGTCGAAAAGCTGAAAAGTCCCGAGGCGCCGTTTAGAAGCGTCTCGAGGAGCTCATCCGACGCGCAAATTCAGATCTCCCAGCGGTCGATCAACGAACTCCTGTAGCACGCACCTTCGGCCAGGAAAGCTGTACTGGTGGCGGGTTTCCCGGTCTCCTAGATCAGCTATAGGGCTAGCAAATGTGATTTTTTGACCAGCAGGACGACGGCCTGCGGGTCTCGTCGAGTCTTAAACATGCGCTTTTTCAAGCGAAACAAGCCTCGCCGCAAGTGGGGTTTTTCTTTTTGTAGGCTCAAAATAGCACCACGACTGTAAAGCCATTTCAATCTGAGACCGAAAAGTACTTAAGACGGAATGCCATTTCTAAATGGCGGAGGACGAATGGGTTTTGACGACAAAGTACTAGAGATACCTGAATCGCTACCAATGCTCCCTGTGCGGGACATCGTAGTTTTCCCCTACATGAT
>JAYSST010000295.1:0-3861 GCA_043720435.1 Bdellovibrionales bacterium | reverse complement strand
ATGCAAAAAGGTAGCAGGTACCTTCGCTCGTTAAAGGCCCGCGCGGCTCACTTTAGACGGTAATTCGTGATTCATTTTCGGCTCGAGCCACCTTGCTGTTTCGACGAGCGAAGCTAAATCGAGACCGGTTTTAAATCCCATTCGATGAAGCATATAAACGACGTCTTCCGTCGCTACGTTGCCGGTCGCCGCAGGTGCATAAGGGCAGCCACCGAGACCGCCAATTGACGAATCAAACGACCGAAGTCCGATCCGTAAGGACGCGTAAATGTTGGCGAGTGCGGTTCCACGAGTGTCATGGAAATGCATCGCCAAATACTTTGCTCCGATTTCCGATTTGAGTGCTTTGCCGATTCGACCGACTTGCACTGGGTCGGCTACACCAATGGTGTCTCCGATCGAAACTTCATCGCAGCCGAGTTCTGCCAATTTCGCAGCGTACTTCAAAACTTTAGGTTCACTTACCTTACCTTCGAAGGGACATCCGAAACACATACTCAGATAGCCGCGCACTGAAAGGCCGTGCCGTTTCGCTTCTTCGATGACCGCTTTGTAACGAATGAAACTCTCTTTGATCGAACAGTTGATGTTTTTCTGAGAAAAAGTTTCGGAAGCAGAAGCAAAGATCGCAATCCGTTCGACACCGCTTGCGAGAGCTCCCTCGAGCCCGCGTGCGTTTGGTACGAGTGCAGAAAGTCGGGTTTTCTTGAAAACGGATTTTGCAGCCCTCCGCTCTTTTACGATGCGTGAAATCAGTTCGCCAGAACCGGCCATCTGCGGAACCCATTGATGTGAAACGAAGGCACCGAGTTCAATCTCTCGATTTCCCGCCTGCGCCAAGCGGCGCGCAAGCTCATGTCGAGTTTCGATCGATAAAGTCGTTTTTTCGTTTTGCAAACCGTCGCGAAGTCCAACTTCAATGATTCGAACGTTTGAATCGCTCATTTAGTTCTCCTCGTTTTAGGCTGGCGATGTTTTCAGGTGCACGAGCGCCGCCCCAAGGGTGACCTGCTGTCCAACGACGCACGAAATATTTTCGACCACGCCCGCCGCAACAGCTTTCAGCGTGTACTCCATTTTCATAGCTTCCATGACTATTAACGTTTCGCCCTCGGCCACGTTTGAATTTTCCCGAACAAGAACTTTGATGATCTTTCCTGGCATCGGAGCCAGCACAGTATTCGGGTCGGCCGCGGCTCTACTGCCCGTGCGCCCGCCACGCGTCGCCGTCTCAGTTGTCCAAACTTCACCGTTCAAAGTAAACCACGTCGTGGTTCCAGATTTTGCAACGGCACCATGGTAACGCTGACCTTTTATCTCAACGTCGAACTTCTTCATGCGTTGCTCCACTTGCCGTCCTGTAGCCAAAATCCCGCACCATTCGCTGAGCTTCGACTCAGCTTTTCAAACTCAAGTTCGATCGTCGAGCGCTCGCGCGGTTTTAAACCGTCCGCAAAATGATTCCCTACGAATTGCGTGGTCATCGATCCGGCTATGAATTCCGGGTGTGAGATCATCTCTTTGACGAACGGAATGTTTGTATAAACGCCTAAAACAATCGACTCGGACAGTGTTTGTTTCAGTTTTTTAATCGAACGCAACCGGGTTTCATCCCACACGATAACTTTCGCAATCATCGAATCGTAATAGGATGTGACTTCGTCGCCCGCTTCGAATCCCGTTTCAAATCTTCGTCCTGGCCCGTCAGGCCATTCAACCGCGAGAAGTTTCCCGGTAGATGGAATACCTCCAGCGTAAGGGTTCTCGGCATAAATTCGCGCTTCAATCGCGTGACCCCGCGGAACAAGCGTTTCCTGCGGCCAGACCGAGAACTCGCGGGCCGCGTTCATAATTTGAGCTTTAACGAGGTCGACACCCAAAACCATCTCGGTGACCGTGTGTTCGACCTGCAGCCGAGTGTTCATTTCGAGAAAATAGAAATTCCCGTCCTGTAACAAAAACTCGACGGTTCCAGCGCCGTTGTATTCGGCGCTTTGTGCGAGGCGCACCGCAGTTTCACCCATCGCCTTCCGCAAATCAGGCGTGAGTGACGGAGAAAGTGCTTCTTCGATAATCTTTTGATGGCGCCTTTGAACCGAGCACTCCCGTTCAAGCAAGTACGAAACTTCGCCAGTGCAATCGCCAAAAATTTGAAACTCGATGTGTTTGGCGTGATCGAGATATTTTTCTAAAAATACGATGGATGACCCGAAGGCGGCCTGACCTTCTCGTTGCGCAGAAGCAATTTGTTCGGCAGCTTCTGCGCGCGACCGAATCACCTTCATCCCGCGCCCGCCGCCGCCCGCCGCCGCTTTAGCGATGACGGGAAATCCGATTTTTGCAGCCTCTTCGACCAACGTTTCAATCCGCTGATCGGCGCCCATGTATCCGGGAACCGAAGGTGCGTTGGCCGAGGCAATCGTTTTCTTCGCCGCGATTTTGTCACCGACCGCTCGAATAGATTTCGGGCTTGGGCCGATAAACACGAGTCCTGCATCGGCCACAGCCTGCGCGAAGTCTGCGTTCTCGGATAAAAATCCGAAGCCCGGGTGAACGGCATCGGCTTTTCCAGCCAACGCTCCGGTCACACAGCGCTGAATGTTGAGGTAACTTTCTGCTGTCGCAGCCGGGCCAATACAAATTCGCGCATCAGCAAGTCGGTAGGCACGAGTTGCAACGTCCGCTTCTGAATGCAAAAGCACGGTGCGAATTCCAAGTTCACGGCACGCATGTATGATCCGAACTGCGACTTCACCGCGATTTGCTATTGCAACAGCTTGTATTCGCCTCACGATCGCGCCTTTTGCGAACGCCAATATGGATCGCGTTTGGTGAGGAATGCGTCCAACCCCTCGCGACCTTCTGAACTTGTTCGCCGCTCCGCTATGGCTGCAGTCACTTTGCCGCGTACATCGCTCGGATTCTTCAATGCGATCTCGTTCAACAAGGCTTTCGTTTTTCGTACCGCGACGGGACCGGCTTCGAAAATTGCCGTGATCACTTTTGCTTTTTCATTCGAAATCTCAACTTTGCTTCCAACAAACTGAAATAAGCCCGCCGCTCGCGCTTGATCTGCATCGAACGCCTCGCCGGTGATCATCCACCGCCGCGCCCAAGCTGGATCCATTTTTCGCAGTACAAACGGAGAAATTACGGCGGGAATAATTCCAAGGCGAACCTCCGAGAATCGCATCTGAGTATCTGTCTCAGCGAATGCTATATCCGCGCAGGCCGTGATTCCTAAGGCCCCGCCCATCACGTGCCCATGCACAACAACGATAACTGGAATAGCGCACTTCAAAACAGCGTCGAACATTCCGAACAGAAGTTCAGCATCGGCCTTGTTCTCGTCGTCCGAAAATTTTGATATGGATTCCATGTAAGCAAGATCTGCTCCCGAGCAAAATGAGGGACCCTCGCCAGTCAAAACTAAAACGCGCACTCTAGAATACGGCGCCGCAACGCCTGCCGAATTGAAGACTTGGGTCAGTTCGGCGATCGTCGCCGCGTCGAATGCGTTCCTAACCAACGGGCGCGAAAGTACTACTTCCAAAACATCGCCTGTTATAATTATTTTTAAGCGGTCTGACATTGTCACATCCTGAACACGCCCTTACGGCGTGGTTCTATAGCAGCATTTGAAGTTGCTGAAAGAGCGAGAGTCAAAAGACGACGTGTATCCTTCGGGTCGATGACACCATCATCCCAAAGCCGCGCTGAAGAATAGTAACAAGAGCTTTCTTCGTCGTATTTTTTGAGCGTTGGATTTTTGAACGCGGCCTGTTCGGCATCGCTCATCGTACCTTTGCCCTTCATTTGTTCGAGCTTCACAGTCAGCAGCACATTCGCCGCTTGCTCCCC
>JAYSST010000294.1:0-1612 GCA_043720435.1 Bdellovibrionales bacterium | reverse complement strand
CAGGATTTGAACCTGCACTACCTTACGGAACGTGGACCTGAACCACGCGTGTCTACCAGTTCCACCACCCGGGCAAAGGATTGCGGAGAAGAAGTGGTCTAGCATGAAGTGGGTTGGAATTCACGTCTTGCGGGTGTAGTTTTTAACACATGGCAAGAGGCCGCGGTTCGGATCGAGATTCAGGTAAACGTATTTCTGGTGGTGGAGGCTCTGGCGGCAGTGCTGGGGACTCCGCTCGTGGTGGACCCTCGCGGTCTGACGGCTCAAAAGCTGGAAGTGGTCGAAGCAAAAGCGATAACACCATCAAAAATGGTCGCAGTCTGAAAGACGTGCTTGATCGCGGCGCGGGTGCAGCGGCAAAAAATCGCTTTAGTCCCCCGATTCGACCGCACGATGCTCGCCCGGACGACCGGAGCGATGTGTCAAAACCGGACAAGCGCTCGGTTCAATATCAACCCGTCATGAGTTTTAGACCTCCGCCAACGGATTCCGTTTCAGCTCCGACTCCAGAACGCACGGGACAGCGGCATCCGAGTACTTCGGTGCGGCCGGTAATGCGTCCACCGATCGAAACTCCGACGGCGCCACCAGAAACCGGCAAACCGTCGAGCAAAACTCGCGGCTCGGCGATCAACACTCCGGTCACCAATCGAATTATTTCTGAGCGAAACAACACCGTGAAACCTGGATTTGAAAAGGCGACTTCGCCTGCAGGTCGCGCAGGAGAAACAGTGGATCCGGGTTGGCCGCGCGCACGCGTGATCGGCACAGGTTCAGCTGCGGGCAATGAAGTGAGCGCGCCAAGTGCAGGTCAGTCTCGAGTTGTACCGCCATTGGGTCGCGGGCAAAAAGAAAGTCCCCGTCTGCCAAGCCATCAGGGACGTCCGTCCAAAGAGGCACGTCGCGAAGGCAGTCGGATGTACGTGACGGGAACTATTAAACGGCATCCCGACGGTTTTGGTTTCTTAATTCCAGAGGACGCCTCACTTCCCGATATTTACGTTTCTCGCCAGTACATGTCTGGTGTGATGACCAATGACAAAGTTGAAGCCGAAGTTTTTCGCGCTCGGCCCATGGATCGCAAGGCGACAGGTGCCGATCGAATGTTCGGCGAAATCAAACGGGTGATCTCGCGCGCTCATGCACGCGTCGTTGGAAAATTTCTTCCGGTCGACCGTCGTTACGGCGTGATTCAAGATGAAGGTCACGGTTGGGGAATGGACCTGCGTATTCCGACCGAAGATTCGAAGGGCGCACAAGAAGGCGACATGGTCGCAATCGAAATCACCGACTACGCCTCGAACGACAAACCGCTTTCAGGTCGAGTTATTAAAATTATTGGCGATATCGAAGAGCCGCTCAACGACGTCATTCGAATCATCAATGAAAAAGGAATCCCCGACGAGTTCTCCTTCCAAACCCAGCGTGAAGCGGGTGCACTCAAAACGGAAGTCACTGCTGAAGACAGAGCCGGGCGCGAAGATCTGCGGTCGACAAATCTCATTACGATTGACGGAGCAACGGCGCGCGATTTTGACGACGCAGTTTATGTCGAGAACACAACGCGCGGCTTCAAAGTCTTGGTTGCGATCGCCGACGTTTCTCATTATGT
>JAYSST010000293.1:0-3869 GCA_043720435.1 Bdellovibrionales bacterium | reverse complement strand
GAATGTCGAGTCCCATGACCATTTTGTCTTTTGTCGGCCACCATGTCTTCGACGTGTCGATAAAGTTAGGAACCGACCAAATAATTGCAATCAGCGTTACAATCGCAACGACAGCGACGCGCCATCCGACTTTTTGATGATTCACGCTTTACCGCCAGGAGTCGTCGCGGCCTGAGTGAGCGACTGAACCGAAGACATAACAGCCGAGCGAAGCATCTTCACCCGTACGCCATCTGAAATTTCGAGAGTCACGAATTGATCAGTGAGTCCTTCGACTCGTCCGAACATTCCGGTCGACGTTACGACTTCGTCTCCGCGCTTCAAACTTGATACGAAGCCCTGGCGTAGTTTTTCGCGCTTTTGCTGCGGACGTAAAATCAGGAAGTAAAAAATCGCGACCATTGCGACGAGCGGTACCGCTTGAACCCAACCTGGAGCTTGAGCACCCGGTGCTGCCGTCTGTGCGAACGCTTCAGCCGAAAAGAATAATGAAACTGCTGTCGTCAAAACCGTCGCGAAAATCGTGTAAATAAAAGTAGCCATGCGGACTCCTAAAAAAAACTATCTGTTGCTAGACAATTAGTGGTCGAGAATCGCTCTAAGGAAGCCCGCTTGCAATATAGAATGTTTATTGATGGAGCTACGACGCAGTGAAGCGGCGGTAACAGTCATTGCGGAATTCGACCCACGTGCCGTCCAAAATCGCGGCGCGCGCTTTTCGCATGAGTGCGAAGAAAAAGTGCAAATTGTGTATGGTGTTCAGGCGCGACGCTAAAATTTCGTCGCACAAGATGAGATGCCGAAGATAAGCGCGTGAATAGTGCTTACATGTATAGCAGTCGCACTCAGGATCCAGCGCTCCTGGATCTTCGCGAAATTCAGTGCGCTTGATCGAAAGCTTTCCGTTCCACGTATAGATGGTTCCGTTTCGAGCAACGCGGGTTGGCAAGACACAGTCGAACATGTCGATCCCGTTATCGACCGCCACAATAAGATCAAGCGGAGTTCCTACGCCCATCAGGTACCGAGGTTTGTGCTTGGGCATTCGAGGTGCCACGTCCGGCAACATGCGATGCATAAGTTCGATCGGCTCACCGACAGAAAAACCGCCGAGCGCGTAGCCGGGCAAATCGACCGAACAAATTTCTTCGAGGCTTTTTAGTCTCAGATCAAGCTGCATTCCACCCTGCACGATTCCGAATAGAAGACTCTCTTTTCGGTCACCACACAGACTTGCCCATGCATCTTTGGATCTCTGCAACCAGCGAAGCGTCAGCGCCATGCTCTTTTTTATTTCGTCGTCGGTCGAAGGATGTTTCAAACATTCGTCGAACGCCATGATGATATCGCTGCCGAGATCCATCTGAATTTGCATGGAAGTTTCAGGAGATAAAAAGTGTTTGCCGCCGTCGACGTGTGACCGAAATTCGACACCCTCTTCGGTCAATTTTCTCAAACCTGCCAACGAGAAAACCTGAAACCCACCGCTGTCGGTTAAAATCGGACCGTACCAGTTCATGAACTTGTGGAGGCCACCCATTTTCTTGATGAGCGCTTCGCCCGGACGGATATGCAGGTGGTATGTGTTTCCGAGAACCACCTGACATCCCGAAAAAATTAATTCTTCCGGGGTCATGGCTTTCACCGTCGCTTTTGTTCCGACCGCCATGAATACTGGTGTTTGGATTTCTCCATGCGCCGTTTGCAGTCGCGCCGCACGCGCTTCACCGACTTGAGCTTCGAGTTTAAATTTTCCGACGGGAACCGAAGGGACTTCCGCCACCTCGCGTACTTGCTCAACCACGTTTGCCTGCTCAATCAAACTGTTCGCCGCTTGCTCAACGCGCAATCCGCACTTTAATAATACCAAGTGGTTGACCTTCAAAACTGCGTGCGACGAGAGAACGTTGGTCAAATTCGAAGCCTCGACCAAAACGTTGCGCCAAGATCAAGTCGCGCGCGCCTTGATCAATCGCGAGGCCACTAAACTCGACCGTGCAAGCAAACCATTTACTGTTCTGACGCGCGCAAGTGCCCGAGATCAAAGAACCGTCGGTACCTTCGCCATCCCACTTGTTACCGGCTTTACGCGAAAGTTCGAATTGAGTCGCTAGACCCGTGAGTTCTTCGGGCAAAGCGAATCGCAGTAAACCAAGTTTTTCTGGTGATCCATAAATATTCTGGTCACTACGAGTTGGAAAATTCGCGGCATGAGCCAAATTCGGCGTCACAGTCGGCACCGTATAGATTGCATCGACGCGCGCTTGCACCTCGTTCGTCGCAAACACGGCAACAGTTACAAGTAATGAAGCGAGGACTCGAAATGTAGAGCATTTGGCTAAGATTTTCATCCGTCACATCCTTCTTTAAATAAATAACGAGTGGCTCGGGTTTCACCTGCTCGAATCAGTAAACCTGCGTCCACAAGTTCATTCAAGTCACGTAACGCAGAAGCTCGCGATATTCCGAAGCGCCGGACGAGATCCTGAACTCCGACGTCTCCTCGTGTAGCAAGGTCATCGAGAACCTGCAACTGCCGGATACGAAGACCCCGTTTTATTGAGTCCGAGGGTGCCGCCGGCGTCTTCAAAACGACAAGACGGGCCGGTCGCGGAGATGCCTCATTCGACCAGAACCTAACTATGACCTGATCGCGCAAGATCAGCCGGTCACCTTGAAGTTCAAGCCACAAAATCTTGCCGCCTAATGCCTTTCGGATTCTAGAAACCGCAACGAGCAGCAATCGGTCGTGACGTTCGCTGTCGTAGCTGTAACCCCAAACCGATTCAATGGCTTCACGGCGGGTACATGGCCCTTCTGCCAACCGAGTCAGAAGTTTTCCGAGCAAACCTTTAAGTCCGGTCGGCGCAATTCGTGACTCACCGTCGTCCAGCACAATAACGCGTCCACCGGGAACGCCCAAGACGATCGCGGTTTGACCAAGTTGTACGCCCAACATCGGAAGCAACAATCCAAAATACTGTCGTTCAAGGAGTTCAAGGGCGATGCCCTGGTCGCGATTTGCAACTCGATCCATTAAATCGCCGAACGGATCCTCTGCAGAAGAATCACGTTTCAATAATTGTTGCCGACTCTCAAGACCTGAAGCACGTCGCTGAAACAGACGCGCTTCGATTCCCTCTAGCTTTGAAGGTGCATCGACGCTCGCGAGTTTATTCTCGAGTTCGGTTGCTTCGCGCAAACGGCCGATCTGCCGATAGAGATCGAGTCGGAAATACGCGATCTTCGTCAGCAAGCCACTTTTATTTTCGAACCCGTCCAAGTCGATGCCGGTCTCGGCCGATTGCAGTCCTAACAACGCATCGGTGGGTCGCCCTTCAAGCCGCGCTAGCCACGCGAGTCGAAGATGCAGCGAAGAAGTTTGCAGACGGTTCTGGCTGCCAAGAATTTCTGCGGCTGCGTCTTCAAGGTGCCGCCGTGCTTCGCGAAGCTGCCCGCGCAAAATCAACTGCCGAGCGAGCTCAAGCCTTAGTTCGGAACGTGAAAACGAGTCGTTCGGTTTTAGTTCGATCAGGGCACGGTAGAGACGCGAAACGACTCGCGTCGGCTCGAGACCGAAAAGCGCTTCGTACTTCAGCAAGGAAATCGAAATCGCTTGATCGTAGTTTTCGTGACGTGCTCGAAGCGCCGCCTCGCGCGCGAGTCGCAATGTTTTTATTCCTCGGCGGATAAGTCCAGCGCGAATCAGACTGTGTCCCAACAGGTCTAAACTCAGAATTCGAGCGAGCGGTTGAAGTGGATCGCTCGCCGATTCCGCAGCGGCGAGCGCGGTGCGCGAATGTGCGAGTGCACTGTCATTGTCGCCGAGATTGAACCCATAAAAACCGCGTGCCTGATGCGTGAAAAAA
>JAYSST010000292.1:0-3870 GCA_043720435.1 Bdellovibrionales bacterium | reverse complement strand
TCGGCACTCTCATGCCGCTGCAGATAGTCGTTAGTTAAACGTGACAGCATTCGCATGCGGTCGATCTTTGGTGTCAGTTCGAGTCGAATGATTTCGAGGTTTTCGTCGAGCCGATTTCGAGTGAACGTAGTCTCGTCTTCGAAAAATCCCCAGCCAGCATGGAAAACGGGGTGAATAAACTTTCGAGATCCCATTCCTTCCGGAATACCGAGTATCGTGTACAGCGGAAGATTGACGAGATCGATCGGAGTCGACACCAACGGCGTTTCGCCCAGCTTGGCCTTTTGATCAATCTGTCCGCAAAGGCGATGAAATTCGCCTGCAATCGGACTGATTTCATATACCTTGCGATACGCGTCGCCCATTCGTTCGACCTCAAGTCGGATCGGACCTGCCATCTGCTCGGTTAACATTTTGAACAAGTGCTCGAGATTCACGCCGCCCTCGGAAAGGACTCCCATTTCGAGAGCGTAATAGAACACTGTCGTAATCTCTGATTTCGAAAGTCGGCGATAATCATCGCCGTAACCCATCCAAGGTTCAAGGATGCCTTCGAAAAACCAATCCAAGATCTGCCCACTTTCGATACTGAAGTCACCAGTCCAGGTGCGAATCTTCATCGAATAGTTCAATCGAGCGAGGTGATAAGTCATCACGAGCATACTTGGGTATGTCGAAATCAATTTAATATTTCGATTGATTGAGGCGAAGAAGCCGTCGAGATCTTGATTTCTAGGATCATCGGTCTTCGCTGACCGTAAGTTTCTGTCATTAAAACTTCGCAATGTTTCGAAGCGCTTCTTAGCGTCGTTCCAAATTGTTTCGCCACGTACGGATTCCTTCAGACCGTCCTGAAATGCATTTCCGGTTACAAATTTGCCTTTTGAGCTGAAGAAGCTAGTTAGAACGGCGTTAGCGGCGTTTGCTGAAATCAACAGTCGGGTACGAGCATAGTTAAACAAAGCTTCGCTAGCACGCGTTTGGGCCGCGACTGTTTCGCTCGTAGATCCTTCGGAATAGGCGGCCCACAAAATGCTTGCCTCGGCAACGGTCAAGCGATCGGTCCAAAGGCTATCGAATAAAAATGTGTGGATGTCTTGAGGAAGTGGCTGAAGACCAAACGCTTTGAGTGAAGCCGATCTAACCTTCTGCAAATTTATGAAGGCCGAATTGGGATGTTTGTTTAACCCGACCAGTTGCTCACGGAGAATAGCTTCGCTTTCGAAAAACCGACCGGCGATGAGCGAAAGCAGTGTTTCTTCGCGCGATGCAGACTCGGTGTTGCGCGTACGATCGAAGTTCCAGATATCAAACGATTTCTCTAGGCCATCAAGAACTGCTTTTCGATCTGCGGTGTTCATCGAGTTCTTCAACTTCAAGAACGACATATCGAAAATTTCCAGGTGCTGTTCAAGCTCTAAAAGTGAGGCGCGATCCGACTTTCCACGAAGCTCCGCTTCGTACGCTCCTGCGGTGTTGATGTACGCTATTGAAACTCTAGCATCATCAATCTGACTTACAGATGCGAATGCAAGTTTCAGCAGACGGTAACGTTTCTCAATGATAATTGGCTGCTCATCTGCAAGCGCCAATAGGAGTGTAACGGCCCCCGAGTTGCCTTTGAAAAGAGTTAAATACCGGCAAGCCTCGAGACGGTCGCCACATCCGTCGGTGATGACACCATCGAACGTCTTCAATATTTCAAGGCGGGTTGCATCGTTCGCCTGGACTGCGGACACGGCGGTCGCCGCTTCAACCATTATTTCGTACAGCGACTTTCGTTCTTCTAATGATTGCTTTCGGAGTTCGAGATTCAGAACGTTTTTGTCGAGCCGAGCTTTAAATCGCGACACGAGATCGGGGGATGCCGCACGCGCCGCGCTCGAACTGATGTCCAATGGTATTTCAACGACAGGGCTTGCCTCAGCCTCATGCTGTTGGCGTGGTGATTCTTCGCGCGTACAGCCGGCGAAAGTTAACGCGGCCAATATGAAGAAGATCGAATTCTTCACCATCAGAACCTCACGCTCAGGCCCAGCGAGATGACGCGGCGGTATTCATCGATAAACCAGAAGCTAGACATATGGTCTTCGGCCCGCGAGCCATTCGCATGTCGAAGCGCGACCGTGGCAAAGCCTCGTGTCCAAGACAGAATCTGGAAATTGTTGTAGGCTGATGTGACAGTTTCGTCGAGGTGGCGTACGAGTCGTGCCCCGCCTCCTACTGTAAATCGAAACCCAGCGCCGAGTCGGGCGGACGTAGAAAGTGAATAACCAGAAGAAAAATCTGCATTAACTTCGCGGGTGACCGGACTGTGCGAGAAACGGTTGACGATGTAATCCGCAGAAATAGATTGCGTGATGTTGTACCTGCCGCCCGCAAATCCGAGCGCCCAACCGAAGCTAGCGTAAGGAACCGCGACCACACCTTCATAGCGAGTATCAATGGAAGTCGGGACGCTTGATCCGATCGTAAGGTCGAGGCCGTTGCTTGCGCCCATTAACTTTTCCAAGTCGAAACCGCGCGAAGCGGACACATCGATGTCACTTCCAACCACAGAACTGCCGTGAACTTGACCTTGAATTTCCTGACCCAAAGTCGCAAATTGACCAGACGCTGCGAGACTGAGTGTTACAACTTCGTTTGCAAGCTCGTCATCGACACCGATGACAACAGGGCGATCTAAGACCGTGACGGACGAAGTTCCCAAAAGGCGGTGCGTCGTCTCAACCGGCGCGCGTTCTCGTGCGACGTCTTGACGGGCTCCGTAGCTCAGCATTCCGCTAAACTTGAAACGGCTCTCGGTTGCGCGAGAGATCGACGTGATCAATTCTGTAGTGGCGCCAAGAGTTTTTGCGTTTGATGCCAAATCTTCTTCTGTCAAACCCTGCGCTCGCTGTTGGGCCGTAATTGCAAGCGCAGGCACCACGACCACAAGGGGCGCGGTGAACGCTAGCAATCCGGTGAACGCCAATCGCGCCGAGATCATTTCGAGTCCGACTTAAAACTATTCGCCGTTTCTCGATGGAACAACATAACCCGCGTTGCGAAGTCGTCCATTTTTTGACGAGCGAGATAGACCGGAACTCCGCCCACGGTTTCGATTGGCGCACGTACGATGACGCCTTCGCGGCTCTCATAGCCGTAGTCGAGAATAATACCGGACTTACCGTCCGCGATTTCACGCGCCTTGATAGCGGCTTCAAGTTCGCGCACTCGCGCGAAGTGACCGTTGACCAGTGGGCCGAACCCTTTTCCAAGAATTAGCGAGAAATCAGCTTCCGGAGCGAACAAGAAGTTACCGACCGACTTCGCAGTGATATTGAATTCGCGAACCTCGTTGAGTGCCGCTTCATCTTCAGATAACGACCTATAGATAAACTCGAACAGCGTAACGGGGTCGCCGTTCTTGTCGAGCATAAAGTCTTTGAGTTTGTCTTTACCCCATCGGCCGGTAGCTCCGAGCAGCTGCAGATAGTGAGTGTCGCGTTTCGGCTTTCCGCCTTTTTCGGTCATCGATAACAACGAAACTATGTTCGCCGCTTCGTTGACGATCGCCGTCGCACTTACTCGGAAGTCCTCTTTTATCGGGCACTCCGTAATATTGATTTTTCCAGTGCACGCGAGTGCCGAGGTGTCATAAATCTCGATTTTGCCGAGTTTGTTTAGCTCGACCAAAAGTGCAAGACGATTCGAAAATGTTTCTGCTTCAGGAATCGTTAGCAACCATCGAGCGTACGCGCTGTACGATTCGTTGAAATTGCGAAGTCCTTCTGCGACAAACTCGTTCTCGTTTGTGTTAAATGAAAGGGCGACGAGCTTTCGCTCTTTCCAATACCCAGTGTCTGTTAAATCGGCTGGCATCAAGAT
>JAYSST010000291.1:0-1614 GCA_043720435.1 Bdellovibrionales bacterium | reverse complement strand
AGGGGCTGTTTGCGAATTTCCGCTCGCTCAAATATTAAATTTGGATAACTCTCAAGTCTCTTTTTGTGGGTATCGCGCAGTTATCCTCAGCGTCTCCGCTTCATCGCGGCACTTCGCCTGATTTTCTAGCTTCTGGTTTTTCTGCTTTTCTTCGTTCCCGCAATCACTAAATCCTTCGCAAAGCGACGTAAATTTAGCGACAAGCCAGCCCGCAGCGCAGACATCTGCACTCTGGAATTGATTCTTGCTTCGCATTTTCCAAGACCACGTCGTTTCATCGTTCCGATTTTTCCTTCGATCTGGGCCCGCTCGCGAATCATTTTGTCTTTGATTCGGGGGCCAACCTCCCATTTCGCTTTTCCCTTGGGCGCGATCGCTAAATTCCGGACGCCAAGTTCTCTGATCTCTTTCTTGTGTTTCGAACTCCACGCCGCTCGGTCGAAGCCAAAGTCTTTTGGCGCCTCGCCAAAAATTCGAATGTGTTCTTTTACGCCTAGCACCGCGTAGTTCGCATCGTGACACATCATTTTCGAATGCATAAAAACCGAAACGTAGCCGCCGCGGATCTGATTGATTCCCCATTTCAAACCAAACTCGATCGGCTTTCCGACTTTGCCACGGTTGATCGCACGGAACTTCGTATTGAACAGCGAAATGATTTTTCCCTTGGCTACTTTGCCAGTTTGAATCCACTTTGAAATTTGCGACATCATCAAACTCATGTTCTGGTAAATCTCTGACAAGTTGTTCAAGGCTCGAATGCCTTGACCTCGAATCTGATTTTTCTTCTCGTCGAGATTCGATAGCAGATCGCCGACTTGTCCCAGAAGATTCACCGACAAACTTTGAAGATCCTGATTGATCTCGTGCTTTGCTTCGGTCGTCTTCGCAAATAGACGATGACTTCGAACATTCATCCCAATCTTCGAAAGACCAGCCATAATTTTTCCTGAAATCGTTTTCCCAAGATTTTTGCTGTTCCGAAGAAGAGTGTTCAAATTGCTGCGCACCGATTTCATAAAAGAATTCATGTGACCAACTTCGGTCGGGTAAGGAATATTCCCTTCTTGCGCCGTCGTATCGCTGCAAAGTCCCGCTGGATCCGCAAAACCTAATTCGGCTGCCGTTCGAAGAATGTAATCCGTCATTTCTTGAAGGCCTTCCTCGCCAAGCATTCCCTCGTACTCCCAGATCGCCACGTGGTCCGGTGTCCACTGGGAATTCTGCAAATCGCAGAGATATCTTGCCGGGTTGTAGTTCTGGATCAAATCCTCGGTCTCGCGGAACGTACTGTTCTTTAGCGTTCGAACCACTATCGCTCCGCTGAGCGCTCGGAAGTGCGGTTTTTGTCCGCGCGATGAAATGACAATTTTTTCTCGGTGAATTTCTGCGATCGTCTGCATCAAGTTCCAGTCCAAGTTTTTCGAGAGAATAACCATCTCGTGCTCTTTGGAAACGGCGACCGGAATAAAGGTTTCGTGCTGATCCAACAAGGACTGCTGATAGGGGCGCATTGAAATTTCCTCGAAAAGTTTTCGAAACTCGCATCGAGGGAAATATTATTTTACCTAGGAGTGCAAGGGAAGCGATGACTCAATTAGCAAACAGCCCCTA
>JAYSST010000290.1:0-3876 GCA_043720435.1 Bdellovibrionales bacterium | reverse complement strand
AGCAGGGTGTGTTCGATTCAAAAATCGAACTCGAAACTTCGCTACTGACGGCAGACGGCGTTCGTGAGGGCACCGTCGTCTCGATGCAGGGACTTAGAATTGGCCAGGTGACCGAGGTCGAACTTATTTCAGCAAATGAAGTGCATGTGAAATTCAAAATGAAACGCGACTACTTAGATAAAGTTCGTGGAGACAGCGTCGTGCGCGTTATGCGTCCGTTTATCATAGGTGAAAAAGTTTTGGACGTTTCGATCGGATCAAGTTCTGAAGTGCAAGTGCAGGAGTTTGCAAAACTCGAATCGGTTCCGACGACGGACATTATGGATTTGATGAGTGGTCGGACGCTCGGTCCGTACTTCGAGCTCATGGGAAAAATGGCCGAGAATCTGAAAGTCGTCGCCGAATCTTTTCTTGATCCGAAGCGCTCGCAGGCGATGGTTAAGATGTTCGACGAGATGTCTCCACTCATGAAGAACGCATCGTCGTTAACTAAAGAAGCCAATACGCTGCTTTTGGGGATGAACAAAAATCAGCAGTTGGTCACGGTTGTAAACAACCTGGTCGCGATTACAAGTGAAGTGAACCGGGTCCTTCCCGAAGTCGCTAAGCAGTCGCCGGAAATGCTCGGGCACCTTTCGAAAATTGCTCGGAACATGGCGATTTTGACAGACGAAGTACAAAAGACATTGCCGATGATGCAACAGCTGGCTCCAGAGATTCCTCGCGCAAGTGCGCGAGCACTTGAAGCGCTCGATGAAACTGTGATCACTCTCAAAGCGTTGCAAAAATCCTTCTTGCTTCGTGGTTCGGTTGTTGAAGTAAAGCAAGAAGAGGCGCAAAAGCGAGCACCTGCAGATACGACACCGGCGGAGTCGAAACCGTGAGCGTCGAGATTTCCTACAACGATCCGATCGAGCAGGGATTAACGCTCTCGGAAAAAGCGGTGGATGTTCACGTGGTCGACGGCGTCGATGTGATCGCGCGGTGGTACCACTCGCCGCACGATGCGGATTTAATGTTGTGGTTTGGTCCCGAGGGACAGCCATCTCGTTTTCAGCTAAACTCTTCTGGTCAGATCGTTGATTGGAACGAGACGGATGGAGTTCAAACAGGGCTTATCGTCGAACTCGAAGTAAGGCAGGAAGTCGCTGAAACGATTCAGTTCGACGGTCTGCTAAACGCCAGCACAGTTGCAGTTGCACGCCTGGTATTGACAAACGGAGTCAGCATCCCAAAGTCAGTGCGTCAGAAAATGTTGACGTGCCTTGACGATGCTCGCGCACCTGACCGAACGCGAGCTCGCGTTGGGTCACGCAGTCGCTTTTGGAACAGATTCAAGCGCTGGACAACAGGCGCCTAACGGTAGAAGCTTGAGAACACGTGCTCGAGCTTGAATTCTTTCGACATTTTCTTCTAAGTCGCCGCGCCGGCTCACTCATTCGGACCATCGCTTGGTTGTCGATCGTGAGTGTCGCGATTGGCGTTTTTGCGCTTGTCGTCGTGCTGAGCGTGATGAATGGTTTCCACCATTCAATTCGTAAGCGCCTGCTCGCTGCCGAACCACATTTGGTTTTCAATTTGGAGCGAACTCCGATCGACGATCAGATGGGTCTTAGTCCTCCGGTCCTGTCGTATCTTAGAAAAGAAAATGGTATTCCCGACGTCGTCGAACGCCAAGACGTCGTACTTCGCACAGGTGACGGCGTTTTTGCCGGAGCCGAAGCGCGCGGCCTGGATCGGGCGGCAGTGATACGACTGATTCATGCAGTGGAAGAAGCAAATCGCGACGAGAAGGCATCCAGCTATTCAGTACCGCCGACCGATGACATAGCAATGTCGATGGGACCCGGTGAAGTTATGATGGGTGCTGAACTTGCTCGTGGCTTAGGAATTTTCGAAGGCGACAAGGTGACGTTGATTGCACCTGAAGCGCTGCTGCTGCCTGCTGGTGAGGCTCCAAAATTCGAACGTGTCGTCGTCAAGCGACTGCTGGTTACGAACGTTGCAGACCTTGATAACAAGCTCTTTTTATATTCTCGAGGCCAGTCTCTTTTAGGACTTGGCGGCTCGGCCTCGAAACGAACCGATCTCGAAGTTTGGTTCCCGAACGCTGATCGCGCGGAATCGATCAAGTCGGAAGTTTATTCGCTCGATTCGAATTTAAAGAAGGGCCAAGTGCAAACTTGGGGGGATCGCAACTCGGCGCTCTTTCACGCGCTGAGGCTTGAGATTGTGTCGATTGGATTATTTTTAGCGCTTTCGACACTTATCGCAGGTTTTTCGATTATCACGGTGCTTTTAATTCTGATCACTCAGAAGCGGAAAGAAATCGGGCTGTTGATGGCGCTGGGATTGTCGCGCTCGAAAACTCGAGCTCTCTTCACGCGATTGGGACTGCTTTTGAGTTCTGTGGGCATTTTATCGGGAGCGATACTCGGGGTGTCGGCATGTCTGGTAATTGATTCGCTCGATACATCCATCTTGCCAGACTTTTATTACGACACGACAATTCCCGCGAAAGTGAATCCGCTCTTCGTTCTCGCTGTGGTCGGATTAGCTATGGGACTTGCGTTTATCGCGAGTTATGTCCCAGCACGAAAAATTACCGATCTAGAACCGGCTGATGCACTTATGTCCCGATATCGAAATCTCGAAGCGCGTCCGTAAGTGAAGTTTTCAAGTTCGTTGATTCTTTTCGATGCCCGATAATGAGGGCACACGGAACCCCAAATTTACCTGCACTAAATTCTTTTTCAGTAGTACCAGGAATAACGACCGAGTTTTTCGGGACGCGACCTTTCAAGATGACCGGTTTTGAGCCGGTGACGTCGATGATTTTAGTGCTGCCGGTGATGGTGACTCCGGCGCCGATCACGGCTCCCGCTTCGACGTGAACACCTTCAACGAGAATTGCGCGTGAGCCGACGAAACAATTATCTTCGACGATCACTGGTGAAGCCTGAATGGGCTCGAGAACGCCGCCGATACCAACACCACCCGACAGGTGGACGTTCTTGCCAATAAAGGCGCACGAACCAACCGTGGCCCACGTATCGACCATTGTGCCCGAACCGACACGCGCACCAATGTTAACATATGAAGGCATCAAGATGGCGCCGCTTTCGACGAAGGCTCCGCGACGCACAAGCGCTTGCGGAACGACACGAACGCCTTCTTTTCCGCTCCACTTTTTGAGCGGAATTTTATCGACGTACGTGAACGGGCCGCATTCGATCACTTCCATTTTCTGAAGACGAAAGTGCAGCAGGATGGCTTTTTTTAAAAAAGTTTCGACCGAAAACGAATCGCCGCTTTTGACTACGACAGAAAGCTCACCGCGATCGAGGCCATCAATCGCGAGCGAGACTTCTTTGGTCAATCGCGCTTTTTCGATCTCGGATAAGTTCGCGAACATATCTGGCGTGTCGAAAACGTGAGAAATAAATTCGCGGTCGATAGTATGATTCATAGGTGAATTCTTAATCGGTACAATGAAAACTGTCTAGCTCTGTTCGAAAACTTTGATGCCTTCAAACAGCGGCTGCAAGTGTGTTGAGATGACTCGTTTTGCTTCGAGACCCCGTTCAATTTCGTAGGTCAGAGTCGGAATTCCGCGCTCAAATGCTGCGTAAGTTCCTAGGCAGCCGGGTGTCGAGTATCCGATTGTAGGTTCAACTATATCTCCGGTGTGCGCGGCAATCTGTCTTGCAACATCGCCGCATACCGATGTGCCTTGCGGTTCGTTAATGTTGAGCATGGGCTTCCAAGAATGAAGACTTACAATAAAATCTGGCTTTTCGATTTCTAAGAAGTGTACGAGCGCTTGATTCTCACTTTCAGAGAGTGGAAATGGACCTGGTTGATAGCGTGGCGTCG
>JAYSST010000289.1:0-1616 GCA_043720435.1 Bdellovibrionales bacterium | reverse complement strand
GCAATTCTTAATGAATGCAGCGTCTTTGACCGGATCTAGTATTGCCGGTTCAGCAGGTCGTGCATTGGATACCGATGAATGAAATCCAGCAAGTAGAGCCAAAACGGCGAGAATGAAAAATCGGTACTTCGTCATGCGGGGCGCACTCCTCTTCAACCTCTTCATTAACTCGAGAGTGAATTTAGAAAAAGCAGAAGCGCCATGAGGAGAAAATGAGCCCATGAACTTCAAACTCATCGGTGAACTTTTACCGGAATAAAACTGTTGACGTGTAAGCAGTACCGACCCGTTTTGCGTTTGCAAAAGAGCTGTCAAGAAGGCATGAAGACGCCGTTAAGATTGGAGTCCATGCTGGCGAGCCGATTCATAGAGGGCCATCGATGCCGACATCGCGGCATTAAAGCTGGAACCGCCAGGAATTTGCGGAAGCTTCACGAGCTCATCACACGCACGCTCAACGGTGATGCGAAGTCCCGACGATTCAGAGCCAATAACCCACACTATTTTTTCGGGCAGTTTAAATTCCCACGGAAAGCCCGTGCCTTTTTCGGCGAGTCCAAAAATCCAGAATCCAGCTTCGCGTAAGAGCTCAAGTTCCCGCGGAAGGTTCGAGCATATTTCGACAGGTACGTGCTCAGCTCCACCGCTCGCGACTTTTGCGGCAGAAGTCGTCAGAGATACGCTGCGATCCTGAGGCAGAAGTATCCCCTTTGCGCCGAGCAACCAGGCGGATCGTAGTATAGCACCCAGGTTCGTCGGATCTTCAAGGCCGTCGCAAGCAACCAAAACGCAGTGACTGAGATCTTTTACGTCTTTGATATTAAACGCAGGAGTTTGAGTCAAAATCGCAGCCGCACCTTGATGACCAGATCCGATTTGATCGAGTTCTTTTGAAGTAAGCGAGGTCACCGGAATTTTTGAAAGTTCAGCGAGATCTGCCAACTCTTTTAGTTGTGGAGCGCGCAGATAATCATCGCGAAGACCAAGGCGTTTGATCGCCTTCGGCCGCACTTTAATCGCTTCTTTCACAGAGTGAATACCTAGGCAAAGCCGCTCTTTGCCTGAGATAATGAAAGCCGAACCCGATGCCGACGCTGTCGTCACTTTTTGAAGAGGCGGAGCACCTGCAGCGGGACGATTCGTCAAGGGTCGCGTATTTTGAGGAGGTTTGTCTCCGCGAGATTTTGTTCTGTCACCCAGACGTGCGCTGGGACGCTTCGATTTTTTCATCACTCTCATTTCTTGGCGTCGTCGAATTCTTTCGCGATCGCGAGAGCCGTTAATCGGCGATCTTTCGCATCAAGAATGGGACGGCCGACCACCATCGCCGAAGCACCCGCAATCGCGGCAGCTCGCGGCGTTTCGATGCGAACTTGATCGCCCTTCGAAGCACCGGCAGGACGAATACCAGGAGTCACAAGAAATGCATCGGGAATTAATTTTCTTAAAGTTGAAGCTTCGTGAGAAGAGCACACAAACGATTTAAGCCCGCCCCCGTGCTCGTTCTTCACCGCTTCTAGGGCAAAACCTTCAACGAGTTTCGAGATGTCGTGTCCGCGCAAGCCAAATGGCAACGTTTCGCTGGAATAGCTCGTGAGCACCGTAACTGTAAGAAT
>JAYSST010000288.1:0-1616 GCA_043720435.1 Bdellovibrionales bacterium | reverse complement strand
CCAGCGACCGAGCCGCCAAGAACAAGATCGCCTTCGACGGTGTGGCCAACGGCCTCGTGCGCCAAGATTCCTGCAAGATCGCTATCTAAAATCACGTCGAACGTGCCGGCTTTTGCCAAAACGCCTTCTGCTTTCAATGACACAGTCTCGTAAGTTTTATCGAGGAACTTCGTGTACGTGGAAACATCCAACGAGATGTTGTCTTGCATCTGTCCAAGACCACCGACGATTTCGCGAGCCGATACGGGACCAAATGCAGAATCTTTCGTCATCGAAACAACGATGTGAGAGCGCGGAACCAGCGAGTAAAGTGTTGTCCCATTCGACGTTAGCAGCTGTTTCTCCATATCAAGCGCCATGATCGTTACCGACCGTGATTTCAAAGTCGGATATTTCGCGACGATGACGGCGTCCAAAGCTTTTAAGAAATCGATCCACTCGCCAGATTCAACAACTGCTTTTTTACTCGCGTAACTGCGCTCGAACGAAGCCGTCGGCGTTTTCGCGAGCTCAGCTTTTTTGCTTTTCTTGCCGCCTAAAAACCCCGCGTTTCGCGAAGCTTCTTTTAATGCACGTAACGCCGACTCTTTTGTTGGCGAAGAGTGCGAAGAAAATCCCCAGTACCCTCCAGCAAATGAGCGGGCAGAGACACCCCGTGAGCTCTGTTGCGAGTTCGAAACCAATTGGCCATTCAAAAGCGTCATGCGCACATCGACGTTTTCCTGATAGCGAATTTCAGAGTAAGTCGCACCGTTGGGATTCACGACATCTGATTTTAACTTCGAGAGTTCGAGCATGAGGACCTCCAGCCGAGACACAATCACATGAACTCAACCCAAGTCAAAATGCCGCCTGTTAACAGTGGAGCGTATCAAATTGCGACACTTTCGAGGTTCCGTGGGATCAATTCCTAGGTTCCGGGTAAACTGGACCCGAAGGCACACGTAAGTACGCACCACGACGACAACACCGAGATCGAAAGCATCGAGGAGCACCATATGGTCATCACTGAGGTGAAAGTATTCCCCGTTAACGAGGATCGCCTGAAAGCCTACGTCTCGATCACCATCGACGACTGCTTTGTCGTGCGCGATCTCAAAATCATCGAAGGCACGAGCGGACTCTTTGTCGCGATGCCTTCAAAAAAACGCAAAGACGGTCAATTCAAAGACATCGCGCATCCACTGAATCAGGAAACGCGCGAACACATCGAAAAAATGGTATTCGCAGCCTACGAGAAGGAGATCACGTCGATGACAAGTTCTCTCGAGGCGGTCAGACGGAAGTATGACGGCGAGACTTAAGCTTTGTCCGCGCGCACGGGGGTATCGGTCACGGCGCGCGACTTGCTCTTTTTTTAAACATATTCAGCAGTTAGAACCTAGGCCCTGCTTAAACTTGGGTTCATTCTAAAGAGTGGTGAGGAGAAAACCTTGGTCGGACTCCTCACCACTCGAGTTTTTCTTGCGCTTGCTGCGGGGGTTCTCTAAAACTCTTTGTTCAACGCGCGTGGCTCAGCCACATGTTTTGAGATCGGACGGTTCCCGTCACGGTCGCGTTGGGGTGTAGTCAAGTTGGCAAGACAACAGATTTTGATTCTGTCATTCCCAGGTTCG
>JAYSST010000287.1:0-1616 GCA_043720435.1 Bdellovibrionales bacterium | reverse complement strand
ACAATGAAGGCCGCGTCGTCATCTCGGACCACGGAAAATTCCTGCTCTACAATATTTATTTTCCAAACGGTGGAAGCGGGCAAGAGCGACACGACTTCAAGCAAGTCTTCCTCTATGCGTTGAACGATCACTTAAAACAGAAAATCGCGAATGGTCGCCAGATTATTGTCGTCGGCGATTACAACGTCGCGCACCGAGACATCGACGTCTACGATCCGATTCGCTTGGGAGCAGAGAGTGGATTTTTGCCAGAAGAGCGCGCGTGGATGGATGACTTTCTCGAGCTCGGTTTTATCGACACGTTCCGACACTTTCATCCCGACGAAAAAGGAGCGTACACGTGGTGGAGTCAAATTCAGCGAGCGCGCCCCGTGAACCGCGGCTGGCGGATTGACTATGTCTGCGTGACGAAAGGTTTACTGCCGGCGGTAAAACGCGCCGAAATTTTAGACGAAATCGAGGGTTCGGATCACTGCCCGGTGATGATCGAACTCGACGTCGCGTTGCTTGGGTCGTCCAAATGATTCTAAGAAATATTTTTCTCAGCATTTTGGCTTTTATTTTTATCGAGATTTATGTCGGCCTTGCCGTCGTTCGCGAGTTCGGTTTCGCCAACGCATTCTTTGCTTGTGTGGCGGCTTTCGTATTGGGTATCGGCCTCTTCCGAACTTCGAGTTTACGACTCACGGTCGGAGTCGCGCAGGCCATGCGCGAAGGTAAACCTCCGGGACTCGCCGCACTCGATGGTGCTTTGATCGGTCTCGCGGGAGTTTTCTTTCTGATGCCGGGATTTCTTTCGGACGTTCTTGCGCTGCTTTTACTCGTGGCACCGTTACGTCGCTGGGGCGCAAAACGCCTGGTGAATGCAATTTCCGTTAGACAGCGGGGAAACGTCGGACGTTCGTCCAGTTCAAGTGAAGACTTTGATGCCTCGTTGGCTGTGATCGACGTGGAAGCAGTCGTAATCGATGACAAACATCTTCCAAGAGGAAAATAAATTCGCACGATTCGAGTTGAATTCGGTAAACTGAAATTCAACCAGTCTCGAGGGCGAATATGAAGTCAGTGTTGAACTGCGGACTTTTGGTGATTGCGCTTATTTCTTTCGTTATATCAGCAGGAGTTGCCTCAGCGGCCGAGTCGCAAGTCTGCGACGCAAAAATCGACAAAGGTTACGTTTACGTCATGAAAGGGACGGGCACAGCAGCTCGCAATCCCACTCTCGAAGAACTCTTCGACGCGTTCAATTCGACAAAAACACTTTTTGCTGATTTGAAGTGGGTAGACGGTCGAGAGCATCAGCCCGAACTTCACATCGAGGTCTCTGGTAAAGCCTCTTACTATATTGATTTTCAATCAGTGCCGGATAAGGGAATCAAAGATCCTCGTTGTAGTAAGATCTATTCTGAAACGGTCGTGAAGGGAAAATCGGTTAAGAAGCAAATCGACGAGACCGGATACGAATGTCGTCTTCGGGAATTGCGGGCGAAGCCGCTCGTTGGTAGTCTTCCGAACGGGATTAAGACCGGCGTCGAAGTCAAAATTCCCGAGACTGACATGGATTTAGTTTCACGCGTTTCGAAAGCTTTTGGGTGCGGTGAAATATTAGAAGAGAG
>JAYSST010000286.1:0-1624 GCA_043720435.1 Bdellovibrionales bacterium | reverse complement strand
CAGGTTTATTGCCTGAAGATCGAGATTTGATTCGGATCGCAAACGAGACTGGAAAACCATTCGTTGTCGTGATCAACAAACTCGATCGAAGTCACGACCTCGAGCTTGCGAAAGCCGAGTTTTATGAGTTCGGTGCACCGTTGATCGCCGCCAGCGTCGAAATGCGCTTAGGAATGGACGAAGTTCTTGAGTGGATCGTCGGACAAGTGAAACAAACGGAGCACACGATTCGCGACGGGTTGAAGCTTGCGATGGTAGGGAAACCGAACGTGGGCAAAAGCTCACTATGCAATAATCTTCTAGGCGAACATCGCCTGCTCGTTTCAGAAATTGCAGGAACCACCGTTGATTCGGTCGACACCGAGCTTGTGTACAACGACAGAAAATTCGTACTGATCGACACAGCAGGGCTTCGACGGCATTCAAAACGCGAAGAAGATGTCGAGATTATCTCTGCTTTCAAATCGCAAGATGCAATTCGACGGGCGGATCTCGTACTTCTCGTCATCGACGGAATGATCGGACCTACAGATCAAGACGCAAAAATTCTTGAAAGCGCCTTAGATACACACAAAGCAGTGATCGTAGTCGCGAATAAGTCTGACATCGCTGAACGCGAAAAACCGCAGTACCGAACTTGGTTCAAAACAAGAATAGAAGAAGAGTTTCATTTCTTTCCAGACGTTCCCATCGTCTACACGTCGGCCAAAACAGGTCGAGGCCTTGATGACCTCTTCGAAGCCATCATGGTGATGGAAGAAAAGCTCGCCATCCGAATTCCAACGGGCGAGTTGAATGATTTCTTTACGAACGTCATTCGACAAGCGCCGGCTCCAGTGTGGGCGACGACGAACATCAAGTTTTATTATCTGACTCAGACTCATCAGAAGCCGCCAGCTTTTATCGCATTCGCGAATCATCCGGATGGAGTAACGAAAAGTTATCGCCGTTTCCTAGCAAAACGCATTCAAGAACAATGGGACCTGCACGGCGTCCCAATCCGGATATTCTGCATGGGCTCGGGTCGTAAACACGCTGAGGACGGTTAGTAGTGGCATCCGGTCGACGCGATTCTCTCTGGGGAACTCGATTCGGATTTTATCTCGCTGCCGTTGGCTCGGCCTTCGGGCTTGGAAACCTTTGGCGGTTTCCGTTCGTCACCGTTGAAAACGGGGGCGGAGCGTTCGTGCTTCTCTATATCGCGTTTGTTCTGCTGATTGGTCTGCCCCTTCTCATCGGTGAGCTGATGTTAGGAAAGATCACGCGGCGGGGCTCTGTCGCCGCCTTCCGAATGCTCGAGAGCAACGACGATTTTGGGGAAGGTAAAAAGGGAACCTTTGGTGCCGGCGTCTTGGCAGCACTCAGCTGCCTTCTTGTCGTTTCTTACTATGCCGTGGTCAGCGGTTGGGTGCTGCATTTTCTGATGCAGTTTACCTTCGGTAGTATTCTCACATCCGGTGAAAATGTCGATGCGAGTCTTAGAACTTTGAAGGACAACGGCTTGCTTCAGTTAGCGCTCGCCAGCGTGCACATTCTCTTATCGCTCATCATCGTGGTAAAAGGTGTTCAAGAGGGAATCGAAAAGTGGGTCGGTAACATCATGCCGGTCTTCATCGTTCTGCTT
>JAYSST010000285.1:0-3901 GCA_043720435.1 Bdellovibrionales bacterium | reverse complement strand
GGAATCAGAGATGCCGCGATCGACACGAGCTGAGATGGGCTTACGTCCATCAAAGTAACTTTGTCTTTGTCGACGTTAACGTATTCACCGTTAACTCGGATCGTGAGCGTGTCTTGTTTAATTTCCGTGATCACATCACGTGAAGCTTCCGCGATGAAATGATCGGCCTCTTCGAGTGCCGACATGTACTCAATGCCTGCTGCTACTTTTGCATTCGAAACACGACGGTATGGAGTCTCGATGAATCCATAGTTGTTGATACGAGCATAAGTCGCGAGCGACGCGATAAGACCGATGTTTGGTCCCTCTGGCGTTTCGATCGGGCAGATACGTCCGTAGTGCGTCGGGTGAACGTCGCGTACTTCGAAGCCCGCACGGTCACGAGTCAGACCACCAGGTCCAAGTGCCGACAGACGACGTTTGTGCGTAATTTCAGAAAGTGGATTCGTCTGATCCATAAACTGCGACAGCTGAGACGCATTGAAGAATTCCTTTAAAACTGCGTTCACAGGTTTTGCGTTGACGAGATCGTGCGGCATCATCGTGTCGACGTCTTGCAGAGACATACGTTCACGAATCGCGCGCTCCATACGAACGAGACCGATGCGGTACTGGTTCTCGAGCAATTCACCTACCGAGCGAACTCGACGGTTACCCAAGTGATCAATATCGTCGATGTGTCCGCGACCGTTTTTGAGTTCAATCAGCGTCTTCACCGCCGAAAGAATATCTTTCGGAGTCAGTGTGCGATGGCTGATTGGGCATTCCGCTGCCGGAATGCTAAAGCGGTGGTTGATCTTGATACGGCCGACTTCAGAGAGGTCGTACGTTTCTGGATCAAAGAACAGGCGCTGGAAATAAGTCTCTGCACCTTCTGGAGTTGGCGGCTCACCTGGGCGAAGACGCTTGTAGATCTCGAGAAGCGCTTCTTCTTTGGTCGTGATTTTATCAACGAGCAAAGTGTTGCGGAGGTAAGGACCTACCGACAGACCGTCAAAGAAGATCAAACGGAATTCAGTAATGCCCGTCGCAAGCGAACGCTCGAGCGTTGCCTTAGTCATCTCTTGGTTCGCGTCGGCGATGATTTCGCCTGTGTCTTCGTCGATGATCGGACGAGCAATAACTTTGCCTTCGAGATCGTCGATCGAAATTTCGATCTCTTTGAGATCCAAATCGCGAACGCGCTTAACAACCGCGCGAGTGATACGACGACCTTGTTTTACGAGGACTTCGCCCGACTTCGGCTCGATGATGTCAACCAGAGCACGCTGGCCAGCCATGCGCTCGATGTCGATTTCGCGGAAGAGTTTTCCTTTTCGCGCGATAACTTTGTCGAGGTCATAGAAGTACTCAAGAAGTTGCTCAATGCCGTAGCCGAGCGCCTTGAGAAGAATTGTCACAGGGAATTTACGGCGACGGTCGATCCGAACATAGATCAAATCTTTTTGATCGAATTCGAGATCGAGCCACGAACCGCGATATGGAATCACGCGCGCAGAATAAATGAGTTTTCCGCTCGCGTTGTTTTTTCCACCGTCGTGATCGAAGAAAACACCTGGAGAACGGTGAAGCTGAGAAACGACGACGCGCTCAGTTCCCGAGATGATGAAGGAACCGTTCGCCGTCATGAGCGGAATGTCGCCCAAGTAAACTTCTTGTTCTTTCATATCGCGGATCGAACGAGTCTCACTTTGTTCATCAACGTCGAAGACGACGAGACGAAGAGTGACTTTCATACCAGCAGCGAAAGTCATTCCGCGCTGACGGCACTCATCGACGTCGTACTTAGGTGGCTCAAGTGTGTAACTGACGAACTCTAAGCTCGCAGTGTTGTTGAAGTCGGAAATCGGGAAAACCGACTTGAAGACTCCGTTCAATCCATTTTCGCCGCGGCGATCTGGATCGACATCTTTTTGGAGGAAGCTCTCGTAAGAACTCTTCTGCAGCTCAATCAGGTTCGGAATTTCGATAACCTGTTTGTTTTTGGCGAAACTTTTTCGAACTCGTAAGTTCGAAGCCGTGACCGGCGTTCCGTTCGTACTCGTGGTCGTGGTCGGCATTATGCCTCCGTTAGCGATTGCCCGTTTTGGCGGGCCGTTAAAAGACGAAATCTAAAAAATGAATCCGAATTCTTCCCGAAAAATCTTAAGCAGCGTTCAAAGTCAGACCAGACGCCAAAACCCGCACAACCTTCTTCTCGAGGAATTACCCAATCGTGGGTTTACCAAGAAAACGAAAGTGAGCGGGTAGCTTCAGAGTCTTTTTTCAACCGTGCTTTCGAGTAGTTAACTCTATTCACGGCCACCCTTCATCGGTGCGGAGAACATCCGGAGACCCTTATTTTAAATGCTTTAAAATGCGTCCTGCTGTCTTTTTTAGCGAAAATAAAAAATCCCAGGACGACTTTTGTCATCCTGCACCGCTTCGAAGTCAACGGCTTTCCAGCATTTAGCTTGGTAAAGCCACCCCGAATCAGTTAGCTCAGCTGGAAACACATCTTCGAGGGGAAGAGTTATGAAGTTCACCGGCATCGCGTCTGTACTCGTCTTGATCGGTCTGACGGCGCCGTCTTTCGGAAAAGCGTCCACACCGGCCGACTGGGAAGTCGACGTTCAAAAGACCATTTCAGTGGGAGAAGCCGATAAATTGGTGGCCGACCTCCTCAAAGCCACGACGGTCAGCTCTAAAGAATTCTTCTGCGTGAAGAATGACCTCATTTGCCGCGTCCATTACACGCTCTCGGACGCCACCGGTAAAGTCATCGCACCGTTCTTCGTCCGATTCGTTGCGGCCGATCGCAGCCAAGCCTCACAGGGTTACTTCTTTCCGGTCGCAGGCCAAGCCGACACCTTCATTCGATTCGAGGACTTCACTTTCGACGGCACCGTGAACGTCACCGAAGTGGTTTTTAACAATCTGACCAAGGTTGAAAAGTCGAAGACCGGACAATTGGCTACCATTCATGGCGCCGTCATTCCGAAGCTCGGTACAAGCCTGTACACAGAGGCCGAGATCACTGTCTCTGCGACATCGGTCGTGCTCGAAGGCATTCAGAAGGACAAGAACGATCCAACCTTTCAAAAGCATTCGCGGACTGAATACCTCCGCACCGATCTCACGAACTAACCCAAATCGTCGCCGGGGCGCGTGCCTCAACAGCAGCTAAAAATCAATCGTTGGATATTTCTCGTACTTTTTGCCTTCGCAGACCCCGCGCAGGCTCGCGAGTCGTTTACGTGCTAGAAGGCTTTTGCCTCAACGAAAGCCGATGTACTGCCGCTGAACTAATAACTGAGAAGGCAGAATGGTTCGAACTCGAACTTGAATCTGCGGAGTCTGCTTCCTTAAAAATGTCCGAAAGCGGCAAGCGGTACGAAGGGCGGCTGGCAGAACCGAATGAGAGCTTCCATTTCGAGATGCCTTACTCCTTTAGAGGTTTGCATTTGCGGGATTGGCTTGGCATTTACATTTCGCGCGAGCCCCAGCCACACTTGCTAGACGTCGACCCGGCAAAGCACATCGTTTTTAACTTCACCCGGTTTTACGATGCTCCGAGCGAAATGCTACAAGGCTGGGGAATCTGCCAACGCCGATAACGATGCTCAGCGTACGCCGCGCCGCCGACGCCACAACCCGTGAAGGAACGCGCCACCGGCGCGAGACGAGCAATGTGTCTAACTTCGAGAGCATTGGGTTAAGCCCCAAAAAAAGACCGCCCCAAGGGACGGTCTTTCATAGCTGCGTATCGCAACTAAAAAACTACTTAACCGATACTTTCGCGCCGGCTTTTTCGAGCTGCTCCTTCAATTTCGCAGCTTCTTCTTTCGTCACGCCTTCTTTAACTGTCTTTGGCGCGCCTTCAACGAGGTCCTTCGCTTCTTTCAGGCCGAGGCCTGTAACT
>JAYSST010000284.1:0-1627 GCA_043720435.1 Bdellovibrionales bacterium | reverse complement strand
ACTCGCTATTGCCGCAGCCGTCCTCGTCACATTGACCGGCGCGGTTTCGTTTTCGGCAGCAAAAACAACCGCTGAAAAAGTCAAAAAGGAAACGGCGGAAGCGGTCGACGCGGCCGGAACTTACGCGGGTGAAAAGAAGGAAGAGTTTTCGTCGCGGATGAAGGGCAACCTCGATCAGCTGGATCGCGAGATCGAAGAATTGAAAACGGAATCGCAAACTAAGTCTGTTGAAGTACGCGAAGCGACGAAACGAAAAATTTCCGCACTCCAGACAAAACGTGACGAACTGAACAAGCGTTACGCGGCTTTGGAAAAATCCACGGGCAAAGCTTGGTCCGTCATGAAAACCGGTGTCGAAAAAGCATGGGGCGATGTCCGCAATGCTTACGGCGAAGCCAAGTCCGAACTCTCATCAAAGAAGTAAAAGTTGAGCGAAGTCGTTTTACGAGCTGAAAACTTGACGAAGTCGTATCGTGTCTCTGGAGGCACGGTACGAGCAGTGCGTGGAGTTTCGATGAAACTCGAGCGTGGCAAAACTTTGGCGGTCGTCGGTGAAAGTGGTTGCGGGAAGTCAACGCTCGCCCGGCTGCTCGTGGGTCTTGAATCTCCTGATACCGGTGAAGTGTTTCGCAAAACGCTGGTGCCGATGGTGTTTCAGGATTCTCTGGGCTCATTGCATCCGCGTCGATTGGTTCGACACTTGATCGTCGAACCGATTTTGATTCGCGATAAAAAAGTCCGACTGACCGACGAACATCACGCGATAGCAAAGGCGCTCGCGCATTCGGTCGGGCTTTCAGATGAATACCTCGATAGCTTTGCGCACGAACTTTCAGGGGGCCAGCGACAGCGGGTCAACATCGCACGCGCGTTGGCACTCGAGCCGTCGGTAATCCTGCTCGACGAACCAGTGTCGGCATTGGACGTCTCAATTCAGGCGCAAATTTTGAATTTGCTTGTCGACTTGCAGGCTAAGAAGAAACTCTCAATCGTGTTTATCTCACACGACCTATCGGTCGTTCGTCATCTCGCGCACGATGTTCAGGTTCTCTACCTGGGTCAAGTCGTTGAGGAGGGACCGGTTGAGCAAGTGTTAAGTGCTCCACTTCATCCGTACACCCGTGTGTTGCTCGAGAGCGATCCGTCGCGCCCGGTTGACGTCACCATCCCTTTTGCTCGCGGCGAACCGCCTTCCCCGTACGAAGTGTTGCCGGGGTGTCCATTTGCAACACGTTGCCCGCGCGTCGAGCCACCGTGTCACGAGATCCTTCCTGGGCTTACGAAGGTGGCCTTGAAAAGTACCGGATCGCAGTCGGTTGCTTGTCTACCGGTCGTCCGCGAACTACAAAAGAGAGATGCGAACCCGCCTTTACTTTCTTAAGAACCTAAACTCGAAAAAACCGGACGCCCTGTTGAATCCGGCAACTTCGATCGTAATATTCGACCGCAAGCTATTGTCGGCAGTACCTGGTTTTCGGAAATGGTTGAAACACTATCCAAACTGCTTCGCGGTCACTGCAGGCGAAAAGCTGAAGTCTTTAGAATCGTTTGCGCGTGAGACCGGGCGAATCCAACGCGCCGTTGGAGAAAATGTCACACGTCATTGGACAGTCATTGCGGTGGGTGG
>JAYSST010000283.1:0-3904 GCA_043720435.1 Bdellovibrionales bacterium | reverse complement strand
CGCGGAATTCTTGGCTTTGGCAAAGTCGATTTTCAAATCGGCGGTTTGGTAAAATGGGTTCCGTTTCCAGATACTGAATCTCAACCTGCCATTGGTGGAGAGGCCGGCCTGTTGATTGCTCGCATCGGCAGTCGTACACAATACTCGTTCCGGTTTCATCCGCTGATCAGCAAAAGAATCGAAACAGAAATCGGCGACATCATTCCGTACACTTCGCTTCCAATGGGAGTGACCGTTCAATCGGGCGGCACAGACGAAACGTTTGTTCCAGTACAATTTGTTGTCGGTTCAGAACTTCGCCCGCTCGAAATGAAAAACTGGAGCTTCATCGGCGAAGTCGGAATCAATCTGACGCGCTCGTTTGGTTACGCAAGTTTAGGTCTCGCATATCGCTTTGAAGATGCGTCTTTCGGCAAAAAATAAGTAAACGGTACATGTATAATACGTGAGATCGAAGCGAGGGACTGCTGATGAGGCATCTCGCTTGCTTAACGTACAGCTATGAAAAACATCGGATTGTTTTTTACGGTTACGCTCTTCGCAAGTTCCGCACATTCAACTTACTGCATTGATTTGTTCAAGGGTCTTTCAACCCATCCACCGTACACTTTCATGAGCGATGGAACCGTGAACACGATCATTCGACCAACAACTCTAAAAGAATTTAAATTCTTGGGCGATCAATCGCTGCCTACGAACGTTTTCAAAATTCGATCTACGATCAGCGATTGCCGAAGTTTCGCGACCAAGCGTTGGTGAAAGCTGCTAACGACGATCCCAAGTCACAACGGCCACCGGTAGATTTTCGCGATCGCTCGATTTACATCTTAAACACCCGTGGATCTATCGATGCGGCTGTTCCAGTGTTTCGCGGTGGCATTCGAGTTGTGCTTGCTCGTCGGGCCGGCGACAAATTACCGTTCGAAACCGACATGGGGCACAGTCGAGACCGACTCGAAGGTTCAGCGGCCGAAGTCGGACGATTTACTGTTGATGAATCAGGCGGCGATAAACTGAAGAACGTCGAACGAACCGTCGGTTTGATTCGCGCAGCCTTGGGCGAAATCGCGGCTCTTAAGGATGTTCAAACAATTTACGTACACACTTCACGTTCCCACGTAAGGCTTTACAAAATGATGGGCTTGAAGCCGCTGAGTGTGATCGGCGAAGACCCATTAAATCAAATCATGATTTTCAATCGCAGCCAGCTCGTCGAATATCTAAAACCATTTGCGTTAAAAGAGATTGCGGTCGCCCAGCAAGCGCAATGAGCGCCCGTCTTTTTCAAGACGGGCGAGACGATCCGTTACTGAACGTCCTTGTAGTCTGCGTCGATCACATCTTCGCCGCTCTTGGAAGCTGAGCTATCGCCGGCCGCGCCACCACTTGTAGATCCGCCGCCCGCTGCGCCCGCTTTTCCGGCGGCCGCTTTTTTCTCGTAGATCGATGTCGACATTTTATGACTGAGAGCCTGAAGCCTTTCGAAAACTTCTTTCAGCTCGGTCGGTGTTGTCTCGTGATTATCCAGAACTTTTCGGCCCTCTGCCACAAGCTCGTCAGCTTTCGCTTTGTCAGCCGGCTCAATCTGGCTTCCGTTGTCGCGGAGCAGTTTCTCCATGCTGTAGACGAGACTGTCGAGGTCGTTCGCGATTTGCGCGCGCTCGCGACGGTTCTTGTCTTCTTCCGCGTGCTCTTCAGCGTCTGTAACCATGCGTTTGATTTCAGATTCGGTGAGACCCGATTTCGCCGTAATCTTGATCGCCTGTTCTTTTCCAGTGCCAAGATCCTTTGCGGTAACGCTTAAGATCCCGTTCGCATCAATGTCGAAAGAGACTTCGATTTGCGGAGTTCCGCGTGCTGCCGAGGGAATTCCGACCATCTCGAAGCGTCCAAGTGTCTTGTTGTCTTTCGCCATCTCGCGCTCACCCTGAACGACGTGAACATCAACCGATGTCTGGTTGTCGGCGGCAGTCGAGAACGTCTGCGCCTTCTTCGTTGGAATCGCTGTGTTGCGTTCGATAAGTTTCGTCATAACGCCGCCCAGAGTTTCGATACCAAGCGAAAGCGGAGTGACGTCGAGAAGCAAGATTTGCTTCACGCTTCCGGTTAAGACACCACCCTGAATGGCAGCACCGATGGCCACGACTTCGTCTGGATTCACAGAACGGTTTGGTTCTTTATTAAAGAAATCTTTCACCGCTTTTTGAATTGAAGGAATCCGTGTCGAACCACCGACTAAAATAACTTCGTCGATCTCTGATAACGAATAACCCGAATCAGCTAATGCTTTTTTGCAAGGTTCGAGCGTGCGCGCGACAAGCGCCTCAGTCAGCTGATCGAATTTCGATCGCGTGAGTTTCATCTGCAAATGTTTTGGGCCAGTTGCGTCTGCAGTTACGAATGGCAAATTGATTTCAGTCTCTTGAACCGAAGACAATTCCACCTTCGCTTTTTCTGCCGCTTCCTTCAGACGCTGAAGCGCCATTTTATCTTTTGTAAGGTCGATCCCCTGATCTTTGCGGAACTCGTCGACCATCCACTGCAGAATCACAGTGTCGAAATTGTCTCCGCCCAAGTGGGTATCGCCGTTTGTCGATTTAACTTCGACGACGGTTTCTCCACCCGATTCGCTGACTTCAAGAATCGAGATATCGAAAGTGCCGCCACCGAAGTCGTAGACGGCAATTTTCGCATCTTTGTTCTTGTCAAAACCGTAAGCCAAAGCCGCGGCCGTCGGCTCGTTAATAATACGTTTTACGTCGAGGCCCGCAATTCGTCCGGCGTCTTTTGTTGCCTGACGTTGAGCATCGTTGAAATAAGCCGGAACGGTGATGACCGCTTCGGTGATTTCTGCGCCAACGTAATCTTCAGCAACTTTTTTAAGCTTCGCCAATACGGCCGCGCCGATTTCTTCTGGCGAAACCGTCTGTGCTCCAACTTTGAAAGCAACGTCGCTCTCACCTTTTTTGACAACATTATACGGAACGAGTTTTAGCTCTTCCTTGATTTCGTCGTAACGACGACCAATGAAACGTTTCGCTGAAAAAATCGTGTTCTCTGGGTTTGTTACGGCTTGGCGTTTCGCAATTTGGCCGACAAGTTTTTCGCCGTCCTTCGCAAATGCGACAACCGACGGAGTGGTTCGCGCGCCTTCTTCATTCACGAGTACTTTGGGATCGCTCCCCTCCATAATCGCAACGCAAGAATTCGTTGTACCTAAGTCGATTCCAATAATCTTTCCCATTTTCAATTCCTCTTTCGATTCGGTTCAAGCTGATCCGTCTGGGCGCGAGCGGCACGCACCGAACTCGCCTCTGGACAGGATCGCGTACAGATAACATGAGTTCCGTCAGCTTTTCGTCAAGGCGAAGACTTACATCTTTTAAGATAAAAGATGACCGGAAAAATCGCGCATTGGTCAGCCGAAGACGCCCTTTTTTGGGGGCAAAACATCCTCCTCGCGATCTGTCGCGATCTGTCTCAGCAATTTTTCTTCAGTTTTCGACAATCTGACAGGAATCGCGACGTCTATCGCTAATATAAGGTCGCCTCGGCCCTTAGAGCGCAGCATAGGGATCCCACGTCCAGGCACGCGAATTCGCGCACCGGGCTGCGTCCCTGGCGGAATGCGAACTTCTTCTTTTCCGTCGATCCCGTCAAATTCAAGGTCTGCGCCGAGTGCCACTTGGAGGTAGGAAACCTGCATTTCCGAATAAAGGTGGCTTCCCTCACGCTCGAACCGCTCGTGGTTGCGAACTTGAATTTCGACGTAAAGGTCGCCGTTTGGTCCGCCGCGATAGCCGCCTTCGCCTTCGTTTGAAACGCGAAGCTGGGTTCCCGTGTCGACTCCCGCCGGAACCGTGACCCGGATCTTTCGTTTCGCCTTCATGCGACCTTTACCCGT
>JAYSST010000282.1:0-3907 GCA_043720435.1 Bdellovibrionales bacterium | reverse complement strand
AGATCCCTAACGTTTCTCGTACGTTGTGGTCAGTGATCAGGACCCCAATTCCTTTTGCTTTCAACTGACGAATAATTTGCTGAATGTCGCCGACCGCTATCGGATCAATCCCGGCGAAAGGCTCGTCCAGAAGAATAAATTTCGGTTCACCGGCGAGAGCGCGCGCGATCTCGACACGGCGGCGCTCGCCCCCGGACAGCGAATAACCATAGCTATCTCGGATGTGCTTAATGTTGAATTCGGCGAGCAAAGATTCAAGTTTTTCGGTCTTCGCGGTACCCGACACGCCCTGAGCTTCGAGCGCGACCAACAAGTTTTCGCGAACCGTGAGGCGACGAAAGATCGAGGCTTCTTGCGGAAGGTAACTCAGCCCGATGCGTGCGCGTTGAAACATCGGAAGATTCGAGATGGACTGATCTCCTAGAAAAATCTCGCCTGCATCAGCGGCCACAAGCCCGACGACCATATAGAAACTTGTAGTTTTGCCAGCTCCGTTGGGGCCAAGAAGTCCGACGATCGTGCCGGAATCAACCTGGAACGAAACTCCGTCAACGACCTTGCGCGCTTTAAAAGCTTTCGCAATGCCGCGTACCGTCAGCTTTACCATTTTCGGCTCCCGTCTCGGTTTATCATTTTACAGTGCCGCCTGGTGCTTCCGCCCGCGTGGGATCAACTTGCGCTTTTGCATTTATAACTTGCACCTGTTTACCCCCACGCAGAAAAACGATTTCGTCGCCGATCAGTTCATCTTGCTGCTGGATGACTCGGGGTGATCCCTTAAAGACATACTTGTCGTCTTTGAAAAAAACAGCAACGGATCCGCTTGTCGCAGATTTGTCAGAGTCTGTCACGCGCACTCCTCCAGCGACTGTCATCGAATCGAGATTGTGAACAAGAGGATCATAGGAAAATCGTGCCTCGGGACCCGTCAACCGCATCGTCTCGATGTCAACGATGACATTGCCCTTGAAGGCGGCGAGATTCGATTTGCCAGAAAACACAGCGCTGTTCGACTGAATTTGCGCCGTTTTTTCGCCTTGTACTTTGCGACGCGCTCGCACGTTTCGATTTACGTTCAGTTGATTCGTCAAAAGATCAGCGACCATGTCTTCACCGTCGAGGTAAAGGCGACTGCCGTTGGCGTCGGGTGGTCCTTCCATGTCGATGTGTAGCGGCGAAGTGAGTCGCTTAATTTTGGGATCATAAAATACCGCTTCGGACTTGAACGTGTACCCGTTCGACGACTTCGTGATGACGTTGCCTTTGATCCACATTGCATAGTTTGCGGTCGTCACTCCGCCGGTCTTTCCCGTCACTGTGTAGCTCACTCCATTTGTCGCATAAAATTTGACTCGAACATCGTCGAGTGTCCACTCTTCCCGATCCTTGGGGCGCATTGCGCGCGCCGCCCAAAGTTCGATCTCTTTTCCTTCCTGATTCGCTTCGACCATGACTGCGTTACGAATAACTTGGCCCGCTGGAATGTCCTTGGAAAGCTGATTCGCGAGCCCGGTTTTTGAGCCAGTGATTTTCTTCGTTTTCACTGCGACTAGACTTTTGTCGGGCGAGTCGATGTCGTGCGGCATCAGCACCACAAGTTGAATGACGACGATGAGGAACAATAACGCTGAAATTATCAGGTTTCTACTGTTCAGTGCTCGCGCCAATTTGTTGCTGAGCACCTGCCCCATCCGCTTGAAGATCATAGTGCCAGCGTAACACATCAAAGACGGCTTAGAGAACCGAACGTTTTGAATCGAGCACGCCGACGAAGTCGGCAGGTGCGAGGCCCGAATCTTCGCGCAGACGTGCGCGAAGCAGCGCAGCTGGGGCGGGCCCCAGCGTAGCGACATAGTAGTTCAGGACTTTAGAGAGGGGCATTTTGTGCCGATTATCTATACATGAAAGCGCAATGGTTTATTCATAGTAGCGGCGCCGTGCTGGGACCTTTCAAAACAGATGAAGTGAACGACCGAATCTCTAAGAAAGAATTCGGGGCGGATTGCCTCGTGTGGGCAAAGGGTTCGAACGAGTGGTTGCCAATGACCCAGTGGACCATCCTGTCTTCGAAGATCGAACGTGGAACAAAAGCAGTCGTGGAACGAGTTTGGTATTGCGATTCCGGAACCGGTCAGCCCGCGGGACCACTCACCCAAAATGAATTGGTCGATCACCTCAAAGGGCTCAATCGCTGGGACATCGTTACGTTATGGGGAACGGGCCTGCTTAAGTGGTTACCACTCTTTGACGTTCCGGAAGTGATGGATCTCGTCGGCATCAGCCGTCGCGAAAATCCACGTGCTCCCTTGCTCGGAGAAATTGCGCTGACGCAAGTAGGAAGCGCGATTGCCGCGCACGTCGTACCTGCACTGACTATCAGCGTGCGTGGATTTGGAATCAAGAATGCCGGATTTCTTCAACGCGGTGAAAAAGTTCAGGTCGCAATCAAGAGTCGAGAGCTGCCGTCGACCATTCACGTTACTGGCGAAGTGCTCTACGTCTCGCGCTCGGGCGATGCGGGAATTAAATTCTTAGATTTGTCTCCAGAAGCACAAGTCATTCTTACGGACCACGTCCTTCGCTTTACCGACGAATCCCAAGCTGCTTAATGTGTCGCTACGCCGGGGCCCAACCCGGCTGCGCTGCTCACCGCACGTCTGCGGTGAGATTCGGGCCTCGCACCTGCCGACTTTGTCGGCGTGCTTGATTAAAAAATCATGTGACGCTACGCCGGGCCTTTACTGTACGGCGGTGGGCGGTGGGTTTACGTCATCGCGGAGAACCGCGAAGTTTATTTCAGAAGCCCCTGCTTCAGTCAGAGTGTACATGACTTTTTTGACGGTGCCCGAGTCGATGACCTTGTCGGCCTGAACCGTCACTCGCTTGAAATCTTCTTTCTTTTCATCAACCGCGCCGACTTTGCTTTGAGCAACCGCTTGGCGAATTTGCGAAAGTCCTGCAACGCGCGATTTTTCTTCCAGCAGGCGAAATGCGTCTTGAACGCGGCTCTGCAAATTTGGAATGACAGTTACTTCTGGAAGCAGTCTCACTTCGTCGAGCAATGCGACCTGCATCTTGTCGACCAAAATTTTACCTTTAGATATTACCACGACAGTCGCTGGCTTGAGTTCTCGAACCTTCGACGCTTTTGGCATCACGACATCATCTGAAAGTTCAAGGATGTCCCCCGTCGTCTGATAATTCTGTAAGAGGAACACGGCGAGAACCGTAAACATGTCGACCATCGCCGTCAGCGTGAGCATCGCGACGATGTTTCGCTTCGTATTCGAAAACGGTCTATTATGTCTATCGCGTCTGCCGGGGACAAAAATTGCCATTTAAAATACCACGCTCATTCTATATAGATTCAACCGTTGCGATACTGATAGATCCAAACCCTGTCGTCAGAAGCGCATCCATACCAAGAATCATCTTCTCGTAGGGAACTTCATTGTCGACGGTGACAGTTGCATCTGCTTTATCCGGATACATCTGGCGCACGACCGCGAGTCGCTCGAGAAGTTCAGTGGTCGACCACTCTTTGTTTTTCTTTTCGAAAACATATTTCTCTGGCCCAACGATCAATCGAAACCCGTTCTCTTTCACATCAAGCCGAAGGGGAATATCGGCTATCGGTGGCGGAGGCGTGATTTGATCGGAAGTCTTTTTACCGTAAATGGAAGATCCAAGCTGAATCATCGACACCTGGGTCCAAACTGCAGTGATCAAAAGAAACGTAATCAGAACGCTCATCAAATCGATGAACGGAATTAAATTCACTTCTGTATTTGTCTCTCGACCGTTCTTGGTTGGTTCCGTGTGTGACATTCGTCTTCGCTCTTATTCTTTCATCTTATCGCGGTTTGCTACGACGAGGTTCATCATCGACATGCTAGATTCCTGCATG
>JAYSST010000281.1:0-3910 GCA_043720435.1 Bdellovibrionales bacterium | reverse complement strand
CGCGAATGTGATGAAGCGAATCGCCCTCGATGCGTACAGTGGTTCCAACCATCGCTTCGGGATTCGTTTTCACGACATCTGTAACAAAGGATTCGCGCTCGAGCCAATAGCGTCGCATTCAGGTCCTTGCGTCGACCGTTGGTCGAACCTCTTTGTTCCAAGTCGATGCACACCATTCCCCCATACGTGTGCGACCGCGCTCGATCAGTCCCGTTTTTTTCGCAAATTCGATATGAAACTCGTCTTCGCGATCAGTCAAAATTCCCGAGAGCACCAGCGTGCCGCCGGGCTTTACGGACTTCTCTAAATCGTCGGCCAGTACCAAGAGTACGCCGTCGATGATGTTCGCAATCACGAGGTCATAAAATTCGCCGGTCAATGAGCACTCGCGCGCAATTTCTGAAATGTCCCGGTCATTAATCCTTGTCGCCACTGATTTATTCAGTTCGAGATTTTCGCGCGCGGTTCGTCGCGCCTCGGGGTCAATGTCGAGACCGATCGCCGAAAAAGCACCCATACGCTCTGTGATTAGCGCAAGAACACCCGTTCCGGTTCCAACATCGAGGACTCTCGCACCACCATCGCGCGCGCGAAGTTCAGACCCTTTTGATTTCATCCAACCGACGATCAAACCCGCCGCAAGCTTTGTCGTTTCGTGTGTGCCTGTGCCGAACGCCATTCCCGGGTCCATCAACAACACATGCTTCGGAGTGTTCGCGACCGCTTCAGGAATCGCACACCATTTTGGCACGATCCAAAAGGGATCAGCGAACAAGAACGGGACGAAACCCTTTTTCCACTCTTCCAACCAGTCTTTGTGATTTTCGAGTACAATCGAAAATCGTATCGATGAATCGAGCGCGTGCAGTTCTTGTTCGAGTGCAAGTCGTTCGGTCTCGGTCGGAAGTTTTGTGAAATAAGCTTTGAGCGTCACTTCCGCGGTTTCGACGATCTCTGGGTCGTAGCGAAGATCTTTTTGAACGAACGGCAGATCTTCAGACACACCTTCAGCACCTGCGCCAAAAAGTAAGGCGGTCACTTCGTCTTCCAAGACACGCGAAAGCTTTTGTACCAACACCACCGCGAACTGCGGTGGTGAATCTGAATTCTTATTTTCATTTGGGCTCATGCCCTAAGCTGTAGGCGGTGGAACGGGCTGTGTCACTCTCTGCGGTGAGGACGAGCGTTGGGGCTGAATCGTTGCCGGCTGAGGCTGCGTTGACGCTGGCTGTGACTGCGCCGCCGTGTCACTTTTTACAGGGACTGCTGCCGCTTCCGGTTCTTTCGCTGAAGACGGTACGGTCGTAGACTCAACGCTAAGACCGCCAACGACCGGAGCCGAAGCGTCTTCAACGGCTGCCGTTTTCTTTTTCTTTTTAGAAGATTTAGGAGCTTCAGTCGAAATTCCGCGCATGTCGACGAGGTCGCCGATCATGATCGCTTCGTATTCTAGAGTCGGTCGCTCATCATCGCCGAGTTCGCTCGCAAGTCTCGCAACTGCCATGTTCCGCTCGACGTGAATGACTAAAACTTTTCCTACCGGCACCGTGAGAATTCCCTGTTGCTTGTTCTGCACAGGATCATGAACTGGAAGCGCGCGGCTTACCGGGAGGTACTGCCCCTTCTTAAAACCGACTTCGACACCAGCGTTGATATAAAAATCATGAAACGTCGGATCCGTCGGCTCCATTGGCAGCGACTTTCGAACGTCGAAAATTGTCGGGGTATCGTCGCCCGCGACATTCTCGCGCGGAGTTCCCTGCGCCTGCGCAGTTTCTACCGCGAGCGCAAAGAAAAATAAAAAGAATGGGATCACTAGTGAAATGATCGACCGCAGGCCCCATGGGCTCATTGATAATACTGGCATGATGAAGACGCCTTTCCTTGGCGGGCACCATCCTGGCCTCCCTAGGAAACAAGCCATACTGGCTCACACATCTCATCGGCTTTTGATTTTCTAATATTGAGACTGGTTGACGCGAACCCGACGCGACCCGAGCTGTGAGCTCGACGAGAGTCCGGCCTACTGCGCGCCCGCGACCCGAAATCTCGCGAACGCGATATGACATTTTAAACTTTTAGCCACGCGTTTAACGGCGTTAAGTACGCCTGGACCATCAATGAGCTCGGTTGGGAGAACATGAGCCGCCGAGTCTGCATTTAGTTGGATCGCTAGGATATTTCGGCCGTCTACAAAGACCTGTCCCTTGACGTAGCTCGGCTGCACTCGCCTTAACTCTTCGTCGACGTTAAATAAAAATCCGCCTTCAAAGTATGTCGAGATTGATTGATGCCGGGCCTTATCAACGAACCCTTGGTGGTAGTCTTCCGATAAGTTCGAAAAGACAGGAAGCTTAGCTTTTTCCTTTGCCGAGATTTTGGAAATGTCGATGTTGAATCCCCCCAAGTCTCGGTGAACAAAACGACCCGTGGGAAAACCGTCTGAATTTAGCTCGAGCAAGACATTTTGCGCGTGAGCTTCCATCGTCACTACACCGTCAATACCCCAGTTTACCCAGCCTTTGTAAAAGGGCTCGAGAATGTGGAGCTTCACAAAAACCTCGGGCGTCAGTTTCATTTTTTCGGCGAGATCCTGAAGAAGAGAACGCCCATTGGTATCAGGAGCATAGAGAGAAAATAGCGGAACATACTTCACTTTATTTTCTAAGATTTCGTCGGGGATCGTCCTTATGATCATGCCCCCACGGCTCCATCCAATGGGTGAAATTCCCATTGGCTCGGCGATGTGGGTGAACGGTGCATCTCCAGCGCGTATCTGGAGCGATCGCAAGTACGCATCGGTGCCCACGCTGCGAACAACTTCAGTGCTTGGCACCGTTCGCGTTACACCGCCGAGCTCAACGTCGAGCGATAGTTTCGCAAAAAACTTTTGTCCGCCTTGCGCCTCGACAAGCACCGTGCGACTTGACGCCGTAGACGTGGCCCTAAAAGTCGTAGAGTCGACGTCTCTACCGGACATCAACTTCGCGTAAAACTTTTCAGATTCGGGATGAATCAAAAGCCGGTGTTCGCGACCAATTTCGCTTTTCCTCGAAAGTAATTTATGCAGGCCTGGTTTGATTTCCTCCAAGTTCAAGGCCACTTGCAATTCTTCTTCGGAAATCCAAATCGCCTTCAGCGGAAACCAAGTCCTGCTTTCAGGTCGGTAGCGCACCTTTTGATTTTGAACATCCGGAGCAAGAATCTTCTTTTCATCAACGGTCCGATTTATTCGCGATTGCTCGAGAGTCATCCATTCGTCCAGCGACGATGAATATGCGACGGCAGTGAAGCTTATGAGCGTGCAACATGCTGCGAACGAGCGAGTGAGCGATTTCATCCTAATCTCTATCGGAAACGCTGCAAATAAAGTGAAAAAAGAACTCCGTCTCCGGTGTCGACACCCCAGACCTGCGTCAGAATTTCTCTCAGAATGCTACATCGTCGCTTCGGGTTCGTTTCCGCGCATTGGAAGTTTAACGGCAACTCCCCAATTGGCAGCCTGAGTTTTGATTGGCGTCTGCGGATTTTGAACAACCCGGCTTTGCAGTTTTGCAAAGATCGGTTCGCGAATCGCGAGATTGTTATCTTGAAGAACAATTTGGCGAGCCGAACGTTTTTCAATGTTGATGACGATCGGCGCTTTCACGTTTGCTGTCATTTGCGTCGCATCTTCTGGAACTGTGATGATTGCAAATGATCGAATGCCAACGGCTTTTTTGAGGTCGAGGCTTTCGAGATCGTGTTTTGTCAGATTAAGCTGATAATTTGGCGTGAAGAGTTCTGGCTCGAGAACTGGGAACGCGATCTGGGGAATTTCGCACGACTGAAGCCAAGCGAAAATTTCATCCGAGGGATCATCGAGAAGAACAAACTTACGAAGATCCGCGAAACCGAGAATGCCCTCAGG
>JAYSST010000280.1:0-3921 GCA_043720435.1 Bdellovibrionales bacterium | reverse complement strand
GTTTGCAATGCGCGCAGAGAACGCGAACGAGGCGCTGAGAAATCACGCCTTGAATAGACGTTGCAATCAAAAAGGGTTCACATCCGAAGTCCATGAGTCGCGGGAAAGCTCCTGCGGCGTCATTCGTATGGAGAGTCGAGAAGACCAAGTGGCCGGTCAGCGAGGCCTGAATTGCAAGCTCGGCTGTTTCCAAATCTCGAATCTCTCCTACCATAATCACGTCGGGATCTTGTCGAAGGAAACTGCGCAGTCCTGCGGCAAACGTCAGGCCGATTTTCGCGTTCACCTGAACTTGGCCGATACCGTGAATTCGCTGCTCGACTGGATCTTCAACAGTCAGAATATTCAATTCGGAATTGTTGATGCGAGCAAGGGACGCATACAGCGTGGTCGACTTTCCAGATCCAGTTGGACCGGTGACAAGAATGATCCCATAGGTGCGCTTTAGCAAATCCTCGCGAAGCGAAACCATGCTGGATTCGCTAAACCCGAGTTGCTCAAGATGAAGCACGACGTGCGACCGATCTTGCAGACGCATCACAATGCGTTCACCGAAAGCAGTAGGTACTGTCGAAAGTCGCACGTCGATGTCTTTTCCGCCAAGCTTCAGCGGAATCCGGCCGTCTTGTGGCAGTCGTTTTTCGGCGATGTTTAAATTCGCCATGACTTTAATACGCGACGTGATCGAGTTCTGGAGTTTTTTAGGTGGTTTGTAGATATCGAACAAGACACCGTCAATCCGGAAGCGAACGGCCATGTCGCGCTCGTAAGGTTCGATGTGAATATCACTCGCCTTTTCTTTCACAGCACGGAAGAGCAGGGTGTTGACGATTTTAATAACCGGGGCGTCGTCATCGCCAGACTCGAGCAAGTCGATAATCTGATCGTCAAGATCGAGGTCGTCGTCCTCGAAACCCTCGAGCCCTTGTAGTCCCGCGGTGCTTTTCTCGTAAACTTTGTTGATAGCGTCGATCACGCGCGATTTCGAAGTCATGACCGGGATAATTCTCTTCTTAAAAATGACCCGGAGGTCATCGAGAATGCGCGTGTTCAACGGATTCGTGATCAGCACGTGAACTGAGTGAGCGTCGTCTTTGAGAGGGAGCGCTTCGTGTTTTCTCGCAAAACCGATCGGAATATCGCGAACAAGATCTGCATTGATCTCGTTGACTGGAATCTCTTTCATGTAAGCAAGACCCATTTGACCGGCCAGATCCGAAAGAATTTCGTCGGTCGTGCTTCCATCCCTGCGAGTCAGGAGTTCGCGAATCGACGCTCCGTTAGCTGAGGGTTGATTAAGCAACAGCGTGACCTGATCTTCTGAAAGACTGGTGTTCTTTATCAGAACGCTGTCAATTTGTACTGCTGCTGCCATTAAGCCTCCGGCCTATCGTCTAATATTGACCGGTTCGTCGTTGTTCGTCTTCTTAATACGTCGCTCGATGTTACGTTTTGCCGTTCTTGGCAACGAGTCCATTTTTGCGCCGCTTGGATCGCGACCATCGAAGTTACGTTTAACCCAATCGATTCGCTCGTTCGATTTTTCGCTCAGCAAGTCTTGGCTATCTTGTCCGCCGCGAATAATTCGCGGAGTGATGAAGACGACGAGGTTGATTTTCTTTTTCGTCATGAGACGCGACTTGAAAAGCCAACCGAGAACTGGGATGTCGCCCAAGATTGGAATCTTGGTTTCATCAACCGATTCTTCATCACGAATGAGTCCGCCGAGAACCGCGGTGTCGCCCGAATTAACAACGATGTTCGTTTTAATTGTACGATTCGAAATCGTCGTCGAGATCGCAGCTAAATTCGCAGAAACGCCCGAGTTCGGATTCACTTGTTTCACGCTCTGTTCAAGCTTCATTCGAACCACATCTGAATCTGGACGAATAAACGGAGTCAGCACGAGTTTGATTGTCGCATCATCAGTTTTCACGTCGTTCACGACGTTATTTCCAACGCTCGTCGTAGTTTGACCGACCGGTACTTTGTCTCCAACTTCGATCATCGCTTCTTCGTTATCTAGCGCCATGATTCTTGGAGTTGAGAGGATATTTGATTCTGTGTTTTGGGAAATAAAGTTGATAAAAGCAATGAGCGAAGGAATTTTAACCGTTTGACCGCCTACCGAGAAATCGAAGGTGTCTCCCGAACCGAACCCTAAGATCGCACCCTTATCTCCGAGCGGACTTAATAAACCGGTCAAGTTTCCGCGGCTGAAGCCCATGCGGCCTTTGCCCTGTGATTCTTTGTTGAATGAGTAGTACGCCGGATTCCAGTCTCTCGTTTTAACAGCGTTCATTTCCATGATGATCGTTTCAACAAAAACTTGATCGCGTGGTAGATCGAGTTTTGCGAGTAAGGAACGAACCGTGTCGTAATCTTGTTTTGATGCTGTGATGACGAGGGAATTCGTACTTTTGTCAGCGTTAACTTTGACGTCGCCGCCGAAGATATTTTGTCGATCAAGGGGAGACGCCGCGCGAGTTGCTCCCGCACCGAATCCACCTCCGCCGAAGGCACCTGCGCCGCCCGGCGGGCTCGCAGCTCCAGAACTCGATGTGCCGCTAGCTAAGCCACTGATGGTCCCAGCGATCTTTTCTGCTTCGCCATAGCGAACGTAATAAACGAAAACGCCGCCGGCTTCGGCTGGATCAAGTTTGTAATCAAGCTTTTTTACGAGATCGCGAACCTTCTCGATGCCGGCTTTGTTGCCAACCACGATCAACGCATTTGTACGGTCATCGGGTGCCACGAGCGAAAGTTCTTCTGGCGTGCCGGCAGCCGCAGTTCCGCCACGCGAGCGGAAGCGGGGAACGTTTGCACCAAACGAAGGAGCTGATCCGCCGCTCTTCGTTTCTTTGTTGATGATCTGGTTGATGAGGTCGGCCAATTCTTTAACTTTTGCATAGCGGATCTTGATAACAGCGAGCTGTTCTTCGAAACCTGGGCGATCGAGTTCGTTAATAATTTTCACCATACGTTCGACGTTTGCGCCGTAATCTGTGATCAAAAGCGAATTCGTTGGTTCGTAGGGAGTCATTTCACCATCTTTAGACGGTAAGACTCGCAGGCGCTTGTTCACCTCTTCAGCCGAAATGTGCTTCAAGTGAATAATTCGCGTGATGTAGATGTCCGAAGTCGGTGCGTACTTTCCAGTATAGGTCTCGATCGAATCGCGCTGCGCGTTTCGAGACGCTTTGACCTTCAAGAATTTTCCGTAAGGAACAACAGTGAAACCATTCACTGCAAGCGCCGCAAGGAAGGCCTTGTATGCTTCGGCGACCGTCACTTTTGTTGGTGCGATAATGGTGATCTTGCCGCGTACACCCGGGTCAATGATGAAGTTTTTGTTTGTCAGTTGCGAGATTGCTTTCACGACATCAGTGATTTCCGCGTTTGGAAAATTCGCTTCAACCAAGTCTGGGTAGTTGGCGTCGGTCATGTCTTCGATCTGAGCATCTGCAAGTGGAGGCGCGCCAGGGGCGCCTTTTGCTGGCGCAGTCTTCATGTCTTTCACGCCACCAGCCGATGTTCCGCCGTACGCTGGAGAAGTTCCGCCAGATGGTGTGCCGAAATCAGGCTGATTTGTATCGCCAGGCAAACCTGCGCCGCGCGATGGATCGCCTGGAGGTGTGCCGGGGCCGCCCGGAGGAATTTGTCCATTCGGTGGCTGAAATGTTCCCTTTGGTTCGTCGAGTTCTTCGTCGTCGAACAAACGATCGAGGTCTTCGTTTTGTTGAGCGAACGCGTGTGGTGGTAACGAGGTCGTGCCCACGGTTAGAGCGATTAACGCATAGAGGAGTTTGCGCCCCTTAGCATATCGATTCAGTGCTACATCCTGTGTTGCCGATTTCATCGCATCTGGTTTCATTGACATCCTTGTCATTACTTATGGGGACTAGGGCATGATCGTATAGT
>JAYSST010000279.1:0-3924 GCA_043720435.1 Bdellovibrionales bacterium | reverse complement strand
GCTCCCTAGGATCCTTAACCGACACTTAGGCGAATTCTTTCACACCTGGAGCAGCGGCCTGCGGGCCGGCCGAGCTTTAACGCGAACGAGGTGCGGTTGAGGTCTCTCGCTGGCGCGACTACGGTACCTTTGTTGCCTCTAAGACCAAGCTCGAGTAAACTCGACACCACATGAAACCAGAATTTTCTTTCGAAGACCTCCTTCTCGTCGAACCCTTACGCCTTGCTCTTGAAGAAACCGGCTATAAGACACCGACACCGATTCAACAGGCCGCGATTCCTCCGCTATTGGAAGGTCGCGACCTCATCGGTTGTGCCCAAACGGGAACCGGAAAAACAGCTGCCTTTGCATTGCCGATTTTAAATCGTCTCGCGGCAAATCCGCGCCGCCTTGAGTCTCGCCGGACGCGCGTTTTGATTTTAACGCCAACACGCGAACTTGCGATTCAGATTTTCGACAGCTTCAAAACTTACGGAAAACACATCAAGCTTAAATACGCCGTTATCTTCGGTGGCGTCGGCCAAGGCCCTCAGGTGAAAGCACTTTCGACGGGTGTCGACATTCTCGTGGCGACTCCAGGCCGACTGCTCGATCTGATCGAACAGCGCCATCTGAACCTTCAAGGTCTTGAAGTTTTCGTTCTCGACGAAGCGGACAGAATGCTCGACATGGGCTTCATCCAGCCCATTCGCAAAGTTATTAAGATGTTGCCAGAGCGTCGACACAATTTGTTCTTCTCGGCAACGATGCCGCCCGACATTCAGGCGCTAGCTTCTACGATGTTAATCAATCCGGTTCGGGTTGAAGTGACTCCGCCTTCGTCGACAGTTGAATTGATCCAACAAAGCTTGATGAACGTCGATAAAAATAAGAAACGGGATCTCCTTCGCCACATCTTAAAAGATCCGACGTTCAATAAAGTTATTGTGTTCACTCGCACTAAACATGGCGCGAACAAAGTGACAGAGATTCTCGATCAAAACGGAATCCGCTCTGAAGCGATTCACGGAAACAAATCACAGACGGCGCGCCAAAAGGCGCTCGAGAATTTCAAGGCCGGCCGCACACGCGTCTTGATTGCGACTGACATCGCTGCTCGCGGTATCGACATCGACGACGTATCTCACGTCATCAACTTTGAACTTCCTAATGTGGCCGAGACTTATGTTCACCGTATCGGTCGAACAGCTCGTGCTGGTGCAAAAGGAAAAGCGATCTCTTTCTGTGACGAAGAAGAAAGAGCGTACCTTCGCGACATCGAAAAACTGATCGGCAAAAAGATTCCGCTCGATATCGAGCAGCCATATCACATCGCGTACAACGGTCCCGTTCGCCCTGCTCCACCCGAGCAGCGTGGCGGTGGCGGACGACGAAACGGCGGCGGCGGCGAAAATCGTCGACCACAAGGTGGCGGCGGTCAGCGGCGCTTCGGCGGCGGCGGTCGATCGGATGGGTCGCGTTCGGAAGGTTCGCGCAGCGATGGACCTCGTCCGCAAAGTTCTGGCGGTCCCCGTCCGCAGGGTAACTCGGATCGTCCACAAGCGCGAGGCGGCGGTCCACGACCGCAAGCCAGCGGAGGCGGCGGCCCAGCGCCTGCGAGCGGTGGTTCTTCGAGTCGCCCAGTTCCGCGTCGCTAGGTTTTCGCATGGCGACACCGGCACCTCACTCTCTGAAACAAGTCTTCGTCTAGCGGCAGTATACTAACTTCGCTTCGAAAATATTTTTCCCATCGAGAAATGCATACGCGGTTCCGCTGCTGATCGCTTTATTGATGCGGTAGTACGCGCTGAGATAGCCAAGCGAATTCTGACACGTCAGTTTGTAGTTGAATTCGTTGGGATCGAACGACGATTTCACCACTGTGCAGTCGGTGAGCGGCCAAACCAAAACTCCGTTCTTCACTTCAATATTATCGACAGACAGATAGATTCCGTTCACTGTCGATTTCAATTCGAAGTCTCCGATGTCTGCATCCACCGTCGCTTTCAAATTTTTCTCTGGCAAATTTGAAGTTAAGATGTAGCAACTGACCGTACTCGCCGAAGCATTGCTCATCAAAATCGTTAATGAAATAACGACCGCTAAAAGAGTAATCGAATGGAAATGGATTTTTCCCAATTTATTTTTTTCCTAGTGGAATTACGGCAGCATTAATTTTCATGTGAAACGGCTGACTGAAAAGGTCGCCCGAATGGCAAGACATGTCGACGTCGAATCGACCGGTCTTTCCGTGTGGCAATTCGAGCGCACCAGCTACCGACTGCGTCCAAGCGCCGGTAAAACCACGAGGTGATCCACCGCTGCACGGTGCTGGCTCACTTACGATCGAGACATTTATGCTGGAAGCAGCAACCGTTCGCATGGACGCATTCGTGACTTCAATTTGAAATTTTGCGTTCCATGGTTCACGCCCAATCACTGTTGAAACTTCTGTCATCACACCTGATGTAATTTGAAAAACGACGTCTCCAGCTTTTGTCGGCGCATCCGGAAAAGAGATTTCGTGATTTTTGTAGTTTCGCTTAAATTTGCCCGTTGGATACGGCTTACTACCGCCCGACAATTGGCAAGCGCCAAGAACGATCAAAAGACTTGCGAGGATGAGCCGAGCAAACATTTTCATTGAAGTCTCCTTCAGCTATTCTGTTTCAATCTTTGGCGATCTCGCAATCAATCTTAGCGACGTAAGCTAAAACCTCGATCTCGGCTTCGGTGTTCGACTTCAAAGTCTGAACTTGCGGCCTGAGCTCCATGTAAATTTCAGTTGCAGCTCGCAGAGCATCCAAGCAGCTTTTACGACTGTAAGCCGGCACTGTGCTCTGCAGGCGTCTGGCGAAATCAGGAAGGTGTTTCTCGATCTTCCGTGCTCCTCGCACTGGTTTTTCATGTGTCCACATCGCCAATGGACACAGAACTTTTTCTCGCAGAAAGCTTAAAAATCCGATGGCTTCGAACAGTTCACCGCGTCCAATCTTAGTTGCGGCGTATGAATCCATGTCCAGAAACGGTCTTCGATCCATTGGGGGTCTGGTTTCAGAATTCGAGGCTCCGATTGCAAGAGGGCCTTATAAAGACAAATGAGGAGCCTCGGTTCTCCGAATGCTCGCCCGTGAACGACGTGACTTGAGTACCAAGCGATCTCGCAATTTCGTTGCCGTATCGATAAATTTCTGCAGGACATTTTTCATCAGGTGTCGAAAAGCGAAAAAAGCTTCATCTCGACCGGGTATTCTTCGAGAAGTCGGTCGAGCTGTGTTTTCGCTTGCGCGTTTCCGTGCTGAATTTTTGTGGCGAGTATCAACTCGTTTTTCATCGAGTGTTCCCACCCCACGAGTTCAGTGACACGAACCTTGTAGCCCTTTGACTCGAGGTAAAGGGCGCGAATCACGTTTGTAAGGTGCGAACCGAATTCGCGGCGATGAATCCCGTGGCGCCATAAAGAGTTATTGCCTGCGCCTTCAAGAAGCCGTGCGACTTCGGCTTGGCAACATGGAACTAGTGCGATGAACTTCGCGTTTTTTTTAAGTGCAAAGGCGATCGCCTCATCTGTCGCAGTGTCGCATGCGTGGAGAGCCGTCACGGCGTCGATCGACTCAGGCAAATCTGGATTTGACAGCGACTCGAGGATTGAACCCTCAACGAAGGTAATGCGATTAAATTTCGACCGCTGTGCAATGTCCTTGCAAGTTTTGATAAGTGCTTCGCGACTTTCCACGGCATAAAGGTGTGTGTCGTCGTGCGAGCTCAACCAAAGATCATAGAGCATGAATCCCAAGTACGACTTCCCAGCGCCGAGGTCGGCGATGGTTTTTAAACCTTCAAGATTTTGTGTCAAAAACTGAACTAAGTGCTGAACCTGTTTTAGTTTTCGTTTGGAATCTTGGTTGAGCGCGCCTTCGCGCGTAAGAATGTGAAGCGATTTCA
>JAYSST010000278.1:0-1637 GCA_043720435.1 Bdellovibrionales bacterium | reverse complement strand
GACTGAAGTCTCCCCGGACCTCGCCGAAAGGTGTGTTGTAAGGCTCGACAGAACAAAGGTCGAGTGGACGAGCGAAGCCGAAAGTGTGACTGCAATCGGTAGCTGCGACGACTCCACTGCGATGGTGTTTTGAAAGAAACTTGCACCAATGTGTTTAACCCAAGGGCGCCATTTCGGACGGCGCCTCCGGGATCCCTCGAAGTAGGATTCGAGGCCTCGGTCGCAGCAGGAGCTGCCAGTTGTACGTGCCGTGTCGAAAAGACGACCGGTCAAGGAGAGTCCCATGGGTCTACGAATCGCTACGAATGTATCTTCAATCACAGCACAGCGTTCACTCGCTGGAAGCAGCCGCGAAATGCAAAAGTCTTTCGCGCAATTGTCTTCTGGTTCGCGAATCACCAAGTCAGCAGATGATGCTGCCGGCCTCGCGATCAGCGAAAACCTGAAATCTCAAATCCGCGGCTATGCACAAGCCGGACGAAACGCGATGGACGGCGTCTCTCTCGTGCAAACAGCAGAAGGTGGATTGAACGAGATTTCGAACATCCTCACTCGACTTCGCGAACTTGGTGTTCAGGCAGCATCTGACACTGTTGGCGAAACAGAGCGCGGATTCTTAAATAAAGAAGTCGTTCAGCTTACAAACGAAGCGCAACGTATCGCGAAATCTACACGATTCGGTAGCACTGCGCTGCTTGATGGTTCGGGTGGCAGCTTCGATTTCCAAGTTGGCATCCAAAACGATGATTTCAATGACCGAATCACTTTCGATTCTGCTGCACAAGATGCGACAGCTTCAGCGATCGGCATCGAAGGGCTCGACTATACCACTAAAGAAGGTGCACGTGCTGCACTCGAGACTCTCGACGAATCGCAATTGATGGTAAACGGATTCCGAGCAAATCTCGGCGCACTCCAGAACCGTTTAGTTTCGACTCAAGATAACACGGCAGTTGCTCACGAGAACTTGTCGGCCGCGAACTCTCGAATCCGCGATACCGACATTGCGCAAGCTTCTGCTGAAGTGACACGCAACCAGATTATGCAACAGGCAACAACGAGCGTACTCGCTCAAGCTAATATGTCTCAGCAGTCAGCTCTCAAACTGATCGGCTAATGAATTGGCACGGCGGACCGGGCACACTCTCTACGAGTATGCCGGCCGCTTCATAAACTGAAAAGTAGGGAAGGAAGCTCCTTCCTTTCCGGGATCGTACCTACCCGAGGGATAAAGATAGTCCCTCGGCGATCTTTTGATGTCGCTGCGACCTCCGGTCTGCGCTGCTTTGCGCACGTCTGCGCAAAGATTAGGAACGTCCCCACGGTGTTTGTCTAGCAACGGTCCAGGTCCTGTTCTGTTTTAAAACAAACCTCCCGATGAGTTGCACGTATGGATGTAAAACACTCAGTTCGCAACATCCTTCCTCTCGCCCTCGGCAAAGTTTCGGAAACGAAACTTCGTGAAGCGACTACGAGTGAAGCCCATACGACTTCGGACAGAGATGCCAATGGCCAGCAGCAACCAGAGCAGCATGGGTCGCGAAGAAATCTCACCGACGAAGAACTTCAGGAAGCCGTAAAAATTCTCGAGGCGCTTCCAGGTGTAAAAGACAACGGACTTGTATTTAAACTTTCGA
>JAYSST010000277.1:0-3940 GCA_043720435.1 Bdellovibrionales bacterium | reverse complement strand
TCGTCTCAGATCGACTGGTTGACATCATGTTGCATCAGGTCGAGATAGAACGAAACAAAACTAAAGTCCCTCATTAATTCAAAAGTCCTGTTTTATTTTCCTCAGAGGATCAAGAAAGAAGCCAATGAAATTTGAAATCAAAAAATCCAATCTTGAGCAGTTGAACACAGATCTTCTTGTGATCTTCACATCGAAAAAATCTGAGTCCAAATCAGGCAAAAGCAAGACTCGCGATGGAAAGAAAAAGAAAGACGCAGTCGCCGACCCGTCGAAAGTCTTGATTGAGGGTGTTAGCAAGGCACTTCAATTGAAACTCGCCGCAGGCACTGAAGACGGATCGATTTCGGGAGCCACGTGTGAAAGTGTTTTGTTTCGGGACGCGGCCCTTTCGGGCGCGCGCCACATTCTGGCTATCGGCCTCGGTGACGCGAAAATTCTCGATGGAGAAACACTCCGTCAAGCGGCGGCAACAGCCTATAGCGGTGCTAAAGCGGCAAAAGTTCGAAATATAGCTATAGCTATGGACTCGTTGCCGCACACTTCACTTGAAGCAGATGTCGTCACGCAGTCGATCACCGAAGGACTTCTGCTTTCGGCGTACTCGTTCAATGAATACAAAACAGGCAAGAAAGATCCCGTTGTTGAAAACGTGCAAATCGTTTCGTCTCACAAGCTGCGCGGAGACAAAGGAGTCGAAACTGCTGAGATTGTTTCGGAGTGTGTAAACTTCTCACGTTGGCTTGGCGATCGCCCTGGCAACCGCATGACTCCGACGATGCTCGCGGACGAAACTGTGAAAGCCGCAAAAGGCACCAAACTCAAAGTTTCGGTTTGGGATAAATCCAGAATCAAGTCTGAAAAGATGGGCTCGTTCCTGTCCGTTTCGCTTGGCTCGGATCAAGAGCCAAAATTTATTGTGATGGAGTACAACGGCGCGGCGGCTTCGAAAAGACCCGTCTGTTTCGTAGGCAAAGGTCTGACTTTTGATTCTGGCGGAATCTCGATTAAACCGTCGGCCGGCATGGAAGAAATGAAGTACGACATGTGCGGAGGTGCCAACGTCATCGGCGCCATGCTCGCGATCGCAAAATTGAAATTGAAAGTTAACGTGATCGGCCTGGTGCCGACGACCGAGAATATGCCAGGTCCGAACGCGAACAAGCCGGGCGACATCGTGATCGCACGTAACGGCAAAACGATCGAGGTGAACAACACCGATGCAGAAGGTCGTTTGATTTTGAACGATGCGCTTGTCTACGCATGCGAACAGAAACCAGCGGCGATTTTCGATGCCGCGACTTTGACGGGCGCTATGGTCGTTGCACTCGGAAACATTCATACGGGGTTTTTCACACGTAACGACAAGCTGGCGAAGACGATCGAAGAAACTGCGAAAGAAACGGGCGAGCTCGTTTGGCGTATGCCTCTCACGGACTTTCACGTCAAAGACATGAAAGGCACGTACGCCGATTTGTCGAACATCAGTTCTTCGAAGGGCGCGGGTTCGGCAACAGCGGCGGCTTTCTTAGAAAATTTTGTCGACAAAGACATTTTGTGGGCACACTTCGATATCGCCGGAACCGGGTGGCATAATGGCGACCGTTTCCCCTACAACCCGCGCAAGGGTGCTTCAGGAGTCATGGTCAGGACCTTCATCCAGCTGGCTCAGGCATTTTAAACGTGCGCCGGCGACTTTGGCGTGCTTCAGCTTGAGTCGCCTGCGGTCTTTACCGATATCTAAATAGAGTCTGTTATCTTTGAAAGATACCGGTGGGGACCTGATGTCGAAGAATTCGAAAATCGCAAAAAAATCTAGCCCGCGAAACTTTGCGTTTTGGGGCGGAGTCGCGACGTTCGCGATTTTTGCGAGCATCGGCTTCTTCATTTCGATAACGGCGTGGGACGGAATGATCTACGTTTCCGATCTTCAGCTTAAAGGTATGTCAGGCCGAGTCCCGGCAGCGATTCGAAAAGATCTCGATTTCTCGCGCTTGAATGGTGCCGAGTTGATGATGGCTTCGCGAAAGCGTCTTTTAACTGCGGCTCGCGTGGTGATGGACAAAGATGTCGTGGGCATCGAGTTCGGGCAATTCATTATTCGATCTGAACAAGGTCAGCGCCAACTTGCGTGCGATTATTACGATCGCGTTCGAGTTCGCTTTGAAGCTGAAGGTTTAGCAAGTAACGGCGAAAAACCGAATATGGAAGTGAACGCTCCTTGCGCGACTTCAAGCGATCTCGCGCGGACGGAACCAATCAAAATCCCGGCGGGTGAAATCATCAGTGGTCGCGCGGTTGATGGTGAAGCGACTTTCGCAAGTGTCGAGCGCACGTCGTTTAAATTCTCGCACATGATGGATCAGTGGCCACGTCGCTGGGCCTTGACTGAAGTAACGCTCTATCGCGAGTCCGAGCCGGGACGCGAGGTGCATGTCGACCAAGAAGACATGCGCGAATTTCAAAAGAAGCCGATCATCATCGGCTGGCCTTCCGCAGAATAACTCGCTATAAACTCGCCGGATCCAATGCCACAAATTCCACCGCTTCGCGTTCAGCCAACACCATCAAAACGTTTTCAGCCAGCAACAGTCTCTCCATCGCTCCAAGCCCGGTGATTGCTGGTCGGAGCGACGACGAAAATAGGTTGGTTTGACCTTGATCTTATTCCACGGGCGACCGGTCGCCCGTTCACGCGAATAGTGGAATCGCTGCGGGCTTTTGCGAATTTGACGGATTACATTCGAATGAATGAAATCGAGAGCGAAGGTTTCAAACGAGACGATGCACGGTCCATGGTTCTGGTCGAAAAAGTTTTCCTCTAACGTTATTATTAGGATGGAAACCCCAGAACCGGGGCCGCAAACTACTCGCGCTTAAGAGCGGCCGAGCCTACGGGCGTCCATTTTAAATCTTCGGTAAGACCGAAGACTTCGACTGTCATCTCAGTTCGTCCCGCCCAATCAAACGCAACAGGGAATGCGAAGTTCGAAAATTCAACCCATCCGGTTTCTTCGATCTGATTGTTGACGACAATGAAGTATCCCGAGCCGTCGCTCGCAAGGCCGACGCCTCGTCCGTTACCGATATCCCACGCGCTTCTACTGGTTGAAAGGTCATCGGCAGACTTTGCGTCGGATCTCCGATAACGAACCGCTAATTGAACTTTCTTATTTTTAAATTCTATACGTAGCTCGGAAGTGTGTGCGGATTCGAACTTGAAGTGCACGACACCCTTGACCGTCGCCAAATCAAGAAGCCGCTTCCAATCACCTTCGCTCATTTTTTTTCGAGAACCGAACTGCGCATCGGTTTCTTTAAACCGATCGAGTTTCGCGTCATTTTCCGCGATCCACTGGTAAAGATCGCGCCGCGAAACGCGGGCTAAAACTTCTCGCGCCGCTTCGGGTGACAGGAGAGATAACGAGCGAGCGCCACTTAAGGACGTACCTCCGAGGGGAGCGTTCTCACTTCCGGTGGGATTTGAGCTTGTGCTCTTATTCGAAGATTCGTTCGGGCTTGAACTTGCATTTTTGCCAGCAGCGTCCGTCGCTCCATCGCCAGCCACCTTGGTCGCCTGATCTATCGCGAGTGCGGCGCCGTCAGAAGCAATGACGGATTCTCGCGAGGTCACCATTTTCCCTGCTAGGAACGCAAACGCCATCAAGATGGCGATGACGAAAATCTGCTTATTCATCGGTGGCTCTTACCTAACGGTCGTAAGGAGTTACGTCCTTCACTGACTCGCGGCAGTCGGCGAACGTTTCGTCGTGGTATACGATGTTGTTCTTTATGCACACGAGCCTCAGAGTGGTCTGCTTTAAGCTCGAAACTAAATTGAATTCGTAATTATCGAACTTCGATTTGAAATAACCATTCACATACTGCTCAGAGAAACCTGACGAGCTAGTAATTCCGGCTGTTTCTTTTCCGTACAAAGTTT
>JAYSST010000276.1:0-3951 GCA_043720435.1 Bdellovibrionales bacterium | reverse complement strand
TCGCCGCGGTTTTCGAAATTCGCGTTTTCTACTTGAATGATTGGCTGACCGAAGTTCGTTAACTGGAATAACAGCTGCCGCTTGATGGCCGGGAAGTCGCGCGTATCAACTTCGTAGGCACCCGTTCGCTTGTTAAACTTATAAACGAACATCTTGTTCTCGACGCAGAAGTCCTCGGTTAAGAATTCATCGATAAACGTGACGTCATTATAATTTCGGCGAACTTCGAAAATCTTGTCGCGACCGAGTCCTAGCTTTTTGTCCCAACGATTCTTCAATTGAATATCGTCGCACTCATTCCACTCTTTGCCGAATTTTCCTTTGTTCCAACGGTCTTCGATGTCGCGGAATAATTCGATTCCAACTTTATAAGGATTGAACCCGTTCGGAGCCATCGCCATCGTCCCCGAGTGCGCATCAGCGAAATCCACAACTTCTGAATCGCTTAAAACATCTTGAGTCATGATCTTCGAATGCCAGTATGAGGCCCATCCCTCGTTCATGATTTTCGTCATTCCCTGCGGCGCAAAATAGTAAGCTTCGTCGCGGATGATCGAAAGAATGTCCTGCTGCCAATTTTTCAAAGGAGCATGATGCATCAGAAACGCAAGGACGTCTCGCTGAGGCTCGGCCGGAAATTTTGCAAGTCGTGTCGTCTCTTCAGCCGCCTTCATCTTCTGATGATCACGGAAGTCCTTCGGATTGATATACTCGTCCATATAGTCGCGGTTCACGCGCAGCAGTGCCGCCTCTGACGTTTCTCGCCGATCGTCCGCTGCCGCATTTCGCGACTCAGCGGCTGACCGCTGCATGTACGGAGAATGTCGATCAATCAGGTTTTCAAGCGATAAAACTTTGTCGATAAAATCTTCGACCGTGTCGACACCGTATCGATCGATGTACCGGCGAATGCGTGTCGCATGGTTCGCCATCTGATCCATCATTTTTCGATTCGTCGGCGCAAACCATTGGTTGTTTTTGAAAAAGTCGCAATGGCCGTAGACGTGCGCCATGACGAGCTTCTGGTCGACCATGCGGTTACCTTCCATCAGGTAGGCATAGCAAGGATCGGTATTCACAACCATTTCGTAGATCTTCGAAAGGCCATACTCATAACTTTTCGAAAGCTGCTCGTATTCCATACCGAAACGCCAGTGTGGATAACGCACGGGAAAACCGCCGTAAGAGGCAAACTGATTGATCTGGTCGTACGTGATAAGTTCAAAAATGGTCTCGAACATGTCGAGTCCATAGCCTTCGGCAACTTTCAAAATCTTTACGCGCCACTTCTCGAGGTCGGGAGTTAAATTAGCCATCGGCTATCACCGACCCTTTCCGAGAAAATCTTTGATTGAATTGAGAATCTTGTCGCGATTTTCTATCTTCGAAATGACCAGTCGATCGTCACCCGGAAATTCCCGCTCGAGATCCTTCGCGAACTGACCGCTTCCGTACTTCGATTCAACCTGCCCGTATCCAAATTGATTTACGTTCGGCAGAAAGAAATCTTGAAGTAGGCGCATACAGAGACGCGTGTCTTCCCCCGACCAATTATCGCCGTCCGAAAAGTGGAATGGATAAATGTTCCATTTATCCGGCGGATAGTCGGCGTCGATAATATCTTTGCATAGTTTGAAGGCCGAGCTGATCAGCGTTCCGCCCGATTCACTCGTCGAGAAAAACGTTTTCTCGTCGACTTCTTTTGCCGTCGCATCGTGAATGATGAAACGAGTCTCGAGTCCCTTGTAATGCTTCTTCAGCCACGAATTGATCCAGAAACTCTCGAGGCGAACGATTTCTTTTTGTTCTTCACCCATCGAGCCCGAAACGTCCATCATGTAGATAACGACAGCACTGGCTTGCGGCTTCACCACTGGTTTAAACGAACGGTATCTGAAGTCTCCACGTTGCGGAATGATCACGGGGTTCTCGGGTGTGTAGACACCACTCGAGATGTAACGTTGCAGAGCTTTTTTATAGGAAGATTTGAAGTGTCGAAGACCTGCGGGTCCGACGGGCGCCATGCCTGAATACTTATTTTTCGTTGCTTCTTGGCGTGGCCGACCTTTGGGTTTGATATCCGGAAGCTCAAGCTCTTCGCCGAGAATAGTGGCGAGCTCGTCCATCGTAATGCCGACTTCGATCTGATGCTGCCCAGGCTGATCGCCCGCTTCGCCGGTTCCCTCTTGCGGCTCACCGTTCATTGGATCACCGGGTTTGCCAGAACCTTGCCCCACACCGCCGCGTTGTTTGGGACCGTACTTGAAACGCGGTATATCGATTGAGGGCACCGGAATTTTTACGATGTCGTTCTCACGCTTGCCGATCATCTCGCCATGCGTGACGTACTTTTTAAAATTCTCTTTGATCCGGCCGCGAACGATATCTCGAAAGCGGCTTTGATCTTCCCGAATCGACATTCAGTCTCCGTCCCATGCTTTAACGCGTGGGCTACTACTTATTCTTAACGTCTCCGCGCGCAAAAATACTTGCTACGTAATGGAGCACGTCGTTCGCAGAAATTTCATCATAACCATAATCTTTGATCAGACGAGACTTCACGATGTCGATCTTCTCTTGCGTCTCCTTATCAACAACTGACGATACGAGCGATGTCAGCTTGATCGAATCTTTTTGATCTTCGAACAGCTTCAGCTCAATCGCCTTGTGTAGACGCTCGTTGGTTTTGTAGTCGAATTTTTTGCCTTCGATCGAAAGCTTACCGATGTAATTCATGATCTCGCGACGGAAGTCGTCTTTGCGGGATTCAGGAATCTCGATTTTTTCTTCGATCGAACGCATGAGGCGCTCATCTGGTTCCTCATCTTGACCCGTGAACTGGTTGCGAACGCGCTCTTTGTGCGTCACAGCTTTCACGTTGTCGATGTAGTTCGCACACAAACGCGCAAGTGCCGAGTCATCCGCCGAAATGGCGCGCTGAACTTCGCCCTTGATGATCTCTTCGTATTCTTGGCGAACGACGCCGAGCAGCTCTTTGAATTCGTTTCGAAGCTCTTCGTTCGATAGAAGTGCATGGCCCTTCAAGCCCGATTCAAGTTCGTTCAGTACCATAAATGGATTTACAGAGCCGCGATTTCCCTGTTGTGCGTTCACCAACGAGTTCGAAAGTTTGTCCTGAATGTAGCGAGGCGAAATTCCGTCGAAGCCTTCTCGTGTTGCTTCTTTGCGAAGCTCCTTCACGTTGTCTTCTGTGTAATTCGGAAGAGTTCGTCCGTCGTACAGCTTCATTTTCTGCAGACGCGTAAGGTTCGCCTTCTTAGGCTTCTCGAGACGAGTCAATACAGCCCACATCGCGGCCATTTCAACCGTGTGCGGAGCAATCGAAACTCCGCGAAGCTTTCGCGAGTTGAAATCTTTTTTGTAGATGTTCACTTCGTGGCGCCACTTCGTGATGTACGGGATATCGATCTTCACCGTTCGATCGCGCAGAGCTTCCATGAATTCGTTGTCTTGCAACCGACGATACTCAGGTTCGTTCGTGTGACCGATGATCACTTCGTCGATATAGGTCTGAGCAAACTTCTTCGGCTTCACTCGGTGTTCTTGCGAAGCTCCTAAAAGATCATACAAGAACGCGACGTCAAGTTTCAGAACCTCGACGAACTCGATCACGCCACGGTTTGCGACGTTGAACTCTCCATCAAAGTTAAATGCGCGCGGATCTGAATCCGACCCGTACTCCGCGATTTTTCGATAGTTAATATCGCCCGTGAGCTCTGTTGAATCTTGGTTCTTTTCATCCTTCGGCTGGAAGGTGCCGATGCCGATGCGGTCCGCTTCGCTTAGTACCAATCGTTTGACCCGAACATGCGAAAGAACTTTGGTCACATCGCCAGCGTATCGCTCCATCAGAGCGCGAAAGATAAATCGCGACGGCGGCGAAAGCTCGCCTTCGATGTTCACGCGGAATTCAGTCTTATTTCCTCGATT
>JAYSST010000275.1:0-3951 GCA_043720435.1 Bdellovibrionales bacterium | reverse complement strand
AAATTAAGTCGAACCTCGCCATGGTCGATTACGTCCTTGATATGAAAGACGCACGCGTTCGTGATGCTTACGATGGCGTCGTTGCGAAAGTCTTAAAGTTCAAAACTATCGCCATTGGCAATCCTTTCTCTTCAAACGAAGAGTTGACCGACAAGCTTCTCTCAGACATTACGCCGTTCGAAACCATTTATGCCGAAGAAAAAATCAAGGCGTTGGGCAATCGCGCGATCGATCGTAACTTCAAAGGGAAGAACGATGTCGACGTTGCAGAAAAATCATTATTTTGGTTCGCACCGATCATCATGAAGTACACAAAGGAGACCGAGTATTTCGAGAACATGTTGATTTCGGTACGGCCTGATGAATCGCTTGATTACTATCGCCTGCACACGTTCCAACGCACGAACGAGGTTAGCTGGTGGTTCTCTTACTTCAAAGGCACCAGCGTTTCGCGTGCATCATTGCTCTTCGATTCAGACACGACAAAACAAATTGGTAAACTGCGTGATATATCGTTCGATTGGAATTATCGCGATAAATCGTTGACGGCGAAAGAGCTGCGCATGATCAAAAATGCGGTACAGCAGGCTGTTCCGTCAAGCATTCACGGTACGATCGACTGGGGACCGTTCAAGAAAGAGCAAGAATACGAGAACGCTCGTTTCAGCTATAAAATGTTGCTTCACCCAGATGCTTTGAGGTCGGTGCAGAACTTAGGTTCGGGCAACATCTATGAGTTGCTGAATCTTTATCTGAAGACGATTCCGACTCCGTCTGCCGAGCCAATGCAAACAGGCTTCAACCAAACGGATGGCGCTCAGATGCGTCAGACGTTCGAAGATAAATATCGAGACACGTTGTTGAATATTGCGCATTACATGGCGAAGGTCGTCGATCTTTCTCTGACGAACCAGGAACGTTCGGATGCATTTGCGGAACTTCGCTTCAACGATCTCTTCATTGAAATCGGACCCGGTTTCATGGTTTCGTTGTTGCCGCAAAAGAATCTATTTAATCTGGTTAGCTTCGAGATCACGATGGTCGCTGACGAGACTCCAGAAATGAAGCCTTTCCGATTCGGAAAAGTAATTGATCGTTCGGTTTATCAGGCCGCTTCACAGATGCAAGCGATCCTAACAGCGAACGAGTTCGAGACCATCACACAGATGATGAAGAACGCTGAAGGTCTGAAGTAATAGTTTGCAGGGAGGCGATACGTCGCATCCAGTCTTGAAAGAAAATCCCGGCTTCATTCGGCTGAAAAGCAGAGGTGAAGTCGGGATTTTCATTTGGTGCTAATAGCAGAGTGGGCTCCCAGCTTGGCGAAAAGTTCCATGCTATAAAAGAAAGTTCGCGTGCGTCCGCAAAACTTTGCAGTTCAAGTTCCCAATCACGAAACCCGCGGTGATGCGCTCGACTAAAAAATCCTTCGCTCGCAAAACCGACTTCGGTAAGCATCACCGGGTAGCGTTCGCTCATTGCTCCGAACGCCCGGTCCCAACTCTTTGCTTGGCTGTGGTGGGGGTAAGGATGGCTCGAGTATGCGACGGCGTGATCGCGCACAGGGCGCGTGAGTGCGCCCTCTAAATCATAGCCGAAATGCAGACCCCCGATAATAGCGATGACGTTTGGAGCTAATGGACGAATAATTTCGTTAAGTAACCGCTCTGTCCATGCCGCGTGCTCATTCCAATCTTTCGCGTTTCCGAAAGCCGAATCCCGTGTCGCTTCGTTAAAAAGTTCGAACGCGGCGATATTGGGATGATCGTGAAATCGACGAGCGACCATTCGCCAAAAAGCTTCGATCTCGTATTGATCGGTATCGTAGAGCGCTTCGTACGGCAGTTCCTCAAAGTCGAAGGTTGAACCATCGGCGGGAAAACCGATCGAGTGAAAATCAACAATCACCCAGAGTCCGAGCGCTTTAGCTGCTAAGAGTATCCAGTCCAATTCTTTTGCGACTTCTTCAAGTCCGCGTGGCCAGTCTCCGCCGCCAGCGTGTCGAATCGTTGCGGGATGAAATGGAATCCGAACCGTATTGGCTCCCCAAGACTTAGCTTGCTCGAGATTGATGGTGCCGTGGGGCAGCATGCGTGGGCCTGGCGACAGTCGTTGCCACAACGGATCTTGCAAACTCACGCCGCAAAGTCGGACGGTTTCGTCCTTCGCTTCCGACGAGACCTGACCGATGAGTTTATTGTCGCGAATCCGTAAGGCCATAACGGCCTATATCAGTCGATTTGAGGAGTAGGATCTACACCTTTTTTTAGCGAGGTGTCGCAATTTTCTTTCGTTTCAAGTGCGATAAGTTTCGAGCCGTCTTTTAGCTTGCACAAGACGTGTCCATCTTCGGGATCACAGTGCGTAAGGCGACCTAATCTTTTGGTTTCTTGAAAAACGAGCTTTATGCACTCGGCTTCTTTAGTTCCCAAAATGTAATAAAAAGATCCGCGCAGATCCTTCAATTGTACGTCGAGCCCCGAGGCATGGACATTCTGGGTGAAAAGAAATGCGATCGCCGAAAGCCACTTCATGCGGCTAGATTATCAGACAATGGCAGCCATCAGGAATTCAAATTCCCAGCGCGACCTCGACGAACGGTTAGGCGCGTCAGTTTACTGTGCGCCCAGAGCCGACAAGAGTTTTTTGACTGCGTCGATCTGGACTCCGGCTTTCGTCGTATAGGCGGCGCCTGAGTATCCGAACCAATCCCAACAGCCGTACGGATTTCCGACCCCTTTTGCTGACTGCGGATAAAGAACGACAAGTTTGTTGGTCTCTGCCCATTCGTTGTAACCAGCATTCTCAATAAACTTTTTATCGATGAAGTCAGGATTCATTTGGCAGCCGTGCAATGCAACGTGAACTCCGCAATTTGCGCCGGCGGCGCGACATGCTTTTGGGATATACGCTGCACCCCACGAGAACATACGGGCACTGCTCGACACATATTTTAATTGATCAAAGTAGAGCAGTGACGTCGGATCTACTGCACCCCGTGCGGCAAGCGCGCGTGCGGCCGGTTCGACCGCCGCCAATACCTTTCCAGCCACGTCGTCACCGCAGTTCAGTAACCAAGGTGATCCCATCATCGAGCAATTGTTTCCGTAATTAAGGGTGGGAAACCCATGCGCAGCACCGGGGTTTGTTAAGCGCGTAATGGAAGTTGGCGGTACGAATACCCCATAGAATTCTGCGAGCTTGTCCGATCCGAGTGGTTTGATGATCATGTCTTTTGGACTTGCGAAAATAGCAACTCGCGAACCGGCCAGATTCGCAACGTCGTCAATTTCACCGCGCGTCGCGCGTTCACGCGCCAATTTTACATATTCGTTCGTAACAATTTGCTGCGGACCATTCATGCATATATTTTGACTGCGACCGACGTCGCCCTTTGCGCATTCCCAAATTCCACCGGCGACACTCGCGGCACCTTTGAAAAAGGCCGAGTGCGCAACGTGAAGTTGAACAGCCATGAAGCCGCCAGACGAAACTCCTGAAACGGTCACACGACTGCGATCGATTGAGAGCACCGGAATATCTTCAAGCGTTGGAGTGGTGGCGAAACTAAAACCCCATCCGAACGCAGACACAGAAATCGTTAAAGCACTGAAGCCGATGATCAAACTAGATACGAGCTGAGTGGTTTTGTTCATGCGAAAACGCTAACACAGAAGTGGGAACCGCCAAGCGTTCTGTGGTGTAAAAATTTGTTGAAAAGCATTTGCTCTTCGCAATCCCGCCGACGCGGAACAGCGATTTTATTAAAGTACCGAGAAAACGCCAGCGACGTTGATCGTCGTCGTGTCGAGTGCGAGCTGTGTAACGAAACTTTGTACGTACGGGGCAAAGTAGACGTCACGTGAGAACGCATAGCCGACACCGAGGCGAAGGCTGACGGTCTTGTTCCAGAGAACGGATTCGTCGAGAGCAGAGCGAGGATTCTGTAAT
>JAYSST010000274.1:0-10529 GCA_043720435.1 Bdellovibrionales bacterium | reverse complement strand
AGAAAACTTATATCTTCAAGCACTCGCGGATCTCAGCATCTGGCTTCATATCGCCAACGCGATAAACCATCATTTTTCGCCGCAGACTCTTCGGGAAATAAACGAGGTGCACCAACACGCCGAAAACATCGCTAATTTCGAACGATGAAATAACAAATCCGGCCTTCAGTTTCGGAATCAAAACATTGTTGTTAGTCGCGCTATGGCGGCTATAAACCCTTTGGAATCCTTTTTCGACAACTGTCTCAATCACGCGATTCATCAACGCGGTGTAAAGTCCTTTTCTTCGATGAGCTGGAAGAACAGCCGAATTTCGCATGTAAAACGTTTCGGAAGACTCTTGATCACCGACCGCCCAACCGACCAAATTGTTTTCGAAATATAACCCAAGTCGCAGCCGATAGCGGTCACCCATGAGTTTGGCGAGCTCTGTCGCTTTCACTTTTTCGATTGCATCAAGGTACTGTGGTGCCGGAAATATTTGCGATTCCTCGAAAATTTCGCCACGCAACCGAGAAAACCCATCAAGATCGTCAGCTAACATTTCGCGAATCTCATAACCAACGGGAAGCGACATCTTCTGCCTCACTTCTTTTCAAAATCGAGTGGCTCAAGCGCCTCGAGAAAAACTTCGAGACTCATTCCTCGCGAACCTTTGATCAAAACGTAATCGCCGCGACCCAAGCGGCCCCGCAGGTCCGCCGCGACTTTTGCGTCATACGCCGGAAGAAACTGCGCTTTCGAAGTGGCCGCGTCTTTCAACAATGGAGACACTTTGCCCGGGGTTTTTCCGACGGCACCTGACAGTTCAAACCCTTTGCGCACCGACTCGAAAGACGGGCCGGTAAAAATAACTTCGCCAAAACCTACATCGCGCAGATGCCGACCGAGTTCTTCGTGCAGCGCCGGAGCAAACGAGCCGAGCTCACGCATTTCTCCTAGAATCGCGACGCCTCGCCCAGCAAATTCGCGACCGGCGACACCGTCACCTGCCGAGGAAGAATCCGCGCCACTCGCCAGCAGCAACTGAGAATTCTCGAGCGCTGCCTGCATACTTTCAGGATTCGCATTATATCCATCAAATAAGACTCGAGCGCCGCTCTTCAACTGAACCCATTGGTTCCGGCCCCAAGCCGAACGGCATTCCGGCAGCGCCTTCCAAATCTCTTGCGGAGACATTCCCGCCGCGAGCGCGAGACTCGCCGCCGTCATCAGATTCGTGATGTTGTGTTTTCCAAAGACAGGAATTTCGGCTGAACCAAAAACTCCTTTGATCTCTCCATCGACGGTCAACATCTGGCTCGTCATCGATTTCACGCGGAGTGAAACATCTCCGGCACGTTCACCAAAGGTCAAAGTGCGACGTCCTTCAACAGCAAATCGGCTCATCATGCGATTCGTATGCTCGTTGTCGAGATTGAATATGAAAGTAGCATTCTTCGGAGCAAATTCGTAAATCTCAGATTTCGCCGCCGCCGCTCCTTCGATTGAACCGACGCCCTCGAGATGCCCGCGACCCACCATCGTACAAACCACAGCATCGGCATCAACGACCTTCGACAATGTTTTGAGTTCGCCCGCGTGATTCATTCCCATCTCAATCACGGCGATGTCATGACTAGGTTGAATCGACAGCAAAGAAATCGGAACACCCCAATGGTTGTTAAAACTTCCCTTTGAAAATTGAACGTTAAAACGCGACGCCAAAAGCGCAGCCACAAATTCTTTCGTCGAAGTTTTACCGTTCGTTCCGGTTATTCCAAGAATCATCGCGCGACACTTATGGCGCCAATGCTTCGAAAGCTTCTGAAGCGCCACCAAAGTGTCTTCGACCAAAATAATCGCAATGGGCATGCCCGTGGATGCTGCATGCGCTTGGCATTTTTCCATTTCCAACGCCGTCAACGCTCGATGAATCATCAGACCCGAAGCATTTTTCTCGATCGCCGAACCTAAGTAGGCATGGGCATCGTGCGCATCGCCGACAAGTGCAACAAACAGGAGGCCCGACAAATCAACACGTGTGTCTGTACCAACACCCTTGAATGCCGTGTCCGAAAGGCCCACAGCGCCTACAAGCTCGAGCTTTCCGTCAACCGCTGCCGCGGCCTCCTGCGCCGAGAGAACCCAATCGTTACTTTGTACCGGCACTTCGACCCTCCAAAATTTCTCGCGCCACTTTAACATCAGAGAATGGCGTCTTCACGTCGCCCGTGTGCTGGGTCGTTTCGTGCCCTTTTCCCGCTATGAGAACGACGTCACCCGACCGTGCGATATCCACCGCACGAGCAATAGCTTCTCGCCGATCCACCAGACGATGAACCCTGGATTTCTCGGAAGAAGTTACGGCCGACATCGCATCGTCTAAAATCACCTCGGGATTTTCTGACCTTGGATTGTCCGACGTCATAACGACTACGTCTGAACCGTTTAATGCCGCCCGCATCATCAGTGGACGCTTCCCGCGATCGCGATCTCCGCCACAACCGAAAACCGTAATGATCTTCGGCGCTGCCTTTGCAAAATCAAGCTCGGATCGAATATCGCCCAACAGTTTCAGAATCGAAATCAATGCGTCGTCCGTATGAGCGTAATCGACGAACACGTGAATACCATGTTTGTTGCGCACAGGTTCGAGTCGACCGTTTACTCCATGAATTTCTGCAAGGGACTCAACGACCGCTTTTTCTTGAAGTCCCGCGGCTAGACCGACGGCAAAAGCGCTCATCGCGTTCTGCACATTGTGTAATCCGGCCATCGGTAAAAACGCATTGTAAGTCGTACCCGCAGTTTTCAATTTGAATCGAACCCCGTCGAACCCTTGCTTCACAATCTCATAGGTAAAATCAACTTTACCTAATGCTTTGGCAAACGTGCCCAGCGGTGCCTGAGCATACGTCCAAACAGTTGAACGCTCCCGTTTTAGAATTCGTTCCGTCGCTTTCGCTGCCCACTCGTCGTCGCCGTTTAGAATCGCAAATGTTTCGCGCTTCAACGAATCCGCCAAAAGCTCTGTGAAGAAACGAAGCTTGGCTTCGAAGTACTCGTCCATCGTTCCATGGTAATCGAGATGATCGCGCGTGAGATTGGTGAACACCGCTGCGTCGAAATGGACAAAATCCACACGCGATTGATCGAGCGAGTGGCTTGATGCCTCGAGCGCGACTGCTTTTGCTCCGAATTTGATAAAGTCCTTTAAGCGCGATTGAAATGCGATCGGTTCAGGAGTCGTCATCGATGTCGGCCAAACTTTAGAACCTAGATGATGATCGATCGTGCCGATCACACCGGTCGGAATTCCGCCCGAATTCAAAACGGACTCGATCATATGCGTCGTTGTTGTTTTGCCGTTGGTTCCAGTGACTCCGACGGTGAAGAGATTTTTCGATGGCTCGCCAGACCACACGGCGGCAAGCCGCGCGAGTTCACGTCTTGTGGACTTCACTTCGCGAACGAAACCTTTGAAGCTTGATGGTGCGATTGTGCCTTCTTCAACGACCAGCGCGATGGCTCCCGCGACAACCGCTTCATTTAAAAACTGGTGACCATCAGTGCGACTTCCGCGAATCGCGACGAACACGGATCCCGGCTGAAGACTGCGGGTATCAAAGACGAGTCCCGACACGGGTGTACCGCGAAGTTTCTCGGGAACAACCGTTTGTGGCCCATCTATTTTGAAAAGTTCACCAAGGTTCACGCCTCAAATTGTCGGGCGCTCCAGGCAAATAGGCAAGCGCCGCTTAGCCGCTACTAGCGTGTGAAAGTCAGCTCAAGGTCGACACGACGCCCTTTTGCTTCGGCCCAGCGTGCGCCCGGTACCGGGTGCTGCTTCGAGACGAAACCCTGTCCCCGAGACGAGATGTTCTGCCAAGGGATACCGGCCGAGTTGAAGGATTCCATGGCTTCGCGAAGACTGAGTCCAACCACATCCGGCACCGGTACGCCGGACAGTGGTACTCTTTCTTCGACTGCTTCTGGAAGCGCTCCGACGAGCGGAATGTTGGCAACGAAGGTCGCCGGGGCTCGCGCAGTGAGATCTTCAGCCAACAAACCCTGCTCGGTTCGCCACTGAAGGGCATCAGCTTTTGGATTCCGTGCTTTTGATGCCGCATCTCGAGCAATGACGTTTTTCGCAGATATCAAAACGGGTGAGAGTCCTGCTCTCGAAACAGCGTACTGGGCAATCCGAGAAAAAACCGGTGCGGCGACGGCGCCACCGTAATAATTTTTCTGCGGCTTATCGAGTGATACGAAGATTACATACTTCGGGTCGTTTGCTGGCAGAAAGCCCACGAAGCTTGAGACGTACGCACCGGGTTCGTACCCGCGGCCATTCTCAAAAACACGCTGTGCCGTTCCCGTTTTTCCCGCGACTGGAAATCCGGGAACACGAGCGTTAATGCCAGTCCCTTCGCCGATCGTCGTCGCCGAAAGCATCAAACGCATTTTTGCCGCGGCCTCGTCACCAAGTACCCGGCGAACTGTTTTCGGTTTGCCCTCGATAACTTCGCCGGTCTCGGGATCGCGAACCGAGCGCAAGATGTACGGACGTTTCAGCCATCCGCCGTTTGCAATCGAGGCGTAGGCACTTGCAATCTGTAGCGCCGTCGCCGAAACACCGTGGCCAATCGAAATGTTCGCCAGCAGGTGATCTCGCCATGGCAGCGGCAATACGACTCCGCGCGCTTCTCCAGGAAGATCGACGCCCGTTTGTTCGCCGAAACCGAAGCGCGTGTACGCTTCACGAAGATCCTCATCGCCAATTTTCTGCGCGATTTTCGTAGATCCGATGTTTGAAGAATATGCGAGCACTTCGGTCGCCGTGATCCAACCGTAGTGGTGTTTCGTGTCGGCCTCTCGAATAGTACGTTTACCGATCTTGTACGATCCGTTTTCGGCAAAAATTTTCGTATTCGGCTCGATAATTTTTTTCTCGATTGCAGCCGCAATCACGAAAGTTTTCATCGTCGAGCCCGGTTCGAAAAGATCGGTCACGGTCCGATTGCGACGCATTTCTGGTCGTGCCTTGCCGCCCTCGTTTGCATTGAATGTCGGGAGCGTCGCCATAGCTAAAATTTCGGAGGTCTGTGCATCCAAAACGATCGCCGTCGCTGCAAGCGCTTCATGTTCATTCAACGCCTGAATCAACTCGCGTTCGACAAAAAACTGCAGGTCGCGATCTATCGTGAGCTGAATAGTTGCTCCGTCCGGAGCCTCAGTAAAAAGTTGGCCGTTCACTAGCAGCGGACGTCCACGTGCGTCTTTTTGAAACGCGATCTTCCGCCGTGCACCTGAAAGCGAGTCGTTTAATTTCAACTCGAGACCTTCGAGGCCATGGCCTTCCTGACCCACGAATCCAAGCACATTGGCCATCAATCTCTCGTTCGGATATACGCGACGAGGTTCATCAATGAAACCGAGACCGCGAATTTTTAGTGCTTCAATTGCCAGCTTTTCTTTCAGCTCTACTTGTCGCTCGATCCAAACAAAACGACGCTTCTTCGCCTTCATGCGCTCATGAAATACTTTTGCTAAGCGCTTTTGTTCATACGTTCTGCGCGACGGATGAAAAATTTCAGCGATCTGGCGGCCGACTTTCTTAGGATCGTCTATCAACTTTGGATCCGCGAACAACGACCAAGCTGTTGCAGAAGCCGCCAGTTCAATTGCATTGCGATCGAGAATATCGCCGCGGCGATGACCAAGTGTAATTGTCGTTTCGAACTGACGGCGCTTCAAGGCCTCGAGTCGAGCATTCGGAATCAACTGTATCCAGGCCGCGCGAAATACGAGAACAGTCCAGAGACCGATGAACGCAATGAACAAAATGAGAAGACGCGACTTAAACGGTTTCACTGTTCGAGTGCCACGCCGTTTTCGGTCATTTGAATAATTTGGCCCTTCTCGGCGCGGCGTAAGGTCAGGCGGCTCTCGGCAACCAACGCCAGGCGTTCGGGTCGAGTCGCTTTAGCTAGGCGAATGACAGCATCGCGCTCAAGATCGCGCAACGACCGCTCCTCGCGGGAAAGCTTTAAGACGCTATAGCCGAGCCGACGAACTTCCATTTTCGAAAATGCTAAAAAGAAAAGTGAAATGGAAATGATCGCGACGCTTGCGAACGGAGCGATCTGAGACCACGCAAGCACGTTGGATTTCGAGCGGGTACCATCAGTTGCATCGCTCGCCACCCAGTTCATCGTTTCGCGCTTCATGAATCCTCCTGATCGTCATCTGGAGGAGTTCCGTGACGAGTTTTAGCAAGGTGAGCATATTTATTTTTCGGAGACTTCGTCTCGCCAGCTTTAAACCTGCGAAAGACTCGAAGTTTTGCGCTGCGGGATCGCACATTTTCAGCAATTTCCTTTTCGGTCGGCTTAAACGCTTTGCGTTTCACATTTTCACCGTAAGCGGGGCCTTGAGCAGCTCCATCTTCGACATCACGAAAAAAACTTTTAACGATGCGATCCTCAAGTGAATGGAACGTTATCATCGCCAAGCGACCACCCGGGCAAAGAAGTTTTAAAGCCTCGGGCAAAGCTTTTGCGACAACATCAAGTTCGCGGTTCACTTCAAGCCGAAGCGCCATGAAGTACTGAGTTGCCGGATGAAAACCTTTCTTCGCCCAACCGTCGACACGCTCAATGAGCCCTGCAAGCTGCTTTGTCGTTGTGAACGGGGTTTTCTCGCGATCGCTGAGAATCGCGCGAATGACCTTGAACGGATATTCGACTTCACCTTGGCCAATGAATAAGCGCGCCAGATCTTGTTCGGCCCATTCGTTCACGATGTTCGCAGCCGACACCGTCAGGCGATCGTCCATGCGCATGTCGAGAGGTCCGTCGTGATAAAACGAAAAACCGCGTTCTGCGACGTCGAGCTGGGGTGATGAAACTCCGAGATCAAAAAGCATGAAATCAAAACCGTCTGCGCCGGCCAACGTTTTTGCTTCCGCCATATTTTCGAAGTTCGAACGCACTAAAACCAGTCGCTTCGCAGCAATCTCTTGCGAGAATTTTTCGGTTCCGAAACGAATCGCATCTTGATCTTGATCGAAAGCAATCACACGCAATTCAGGGTGTGCTCCGAGAAGCGCTTGCGTGTGCCCGCCGCGTCCAAAGGTTCCATCAAATCCACGGTTTAAGGGCCTCCCGAGATCGCGTGCGGTATCTAAGGCTTGATCGAGTACTTCTTTGAGAAGCACCGGGATGTGTGTCGACTGATTAAGGCTCAACTTTTCTGTCCTTCGCCCTTGTTATTTTCAAGTCTGGTTTCAATTTTGGCGACGGCTGCGAGAGTCTCGTCGAAGCCAGCAGTCATTTCACTAAGCAAAGTCTCCCACAACGGCTGCGACCAGACCTCAAGTTTGTCGCCGAGCCCGACCAAAACGGCGTCGCTATCGATTTGAGCAAATCGGCGCAAACTCGACGGCAACAAGAGTCGACCTTGCCCATCCAGCTCGGTGACTTGACCGCCAGAAATATAAAAACGTTCGAAAGCTTGCACCGAAGCATCGAGCGGCGACATGCGCCCGATGCGCGCTTCCAACGTTTCCCAAGCTGCGAGCGTGTAGATGTGTAGCGCGTTTCGGCCGCTCAATCTTTGATTGGTAACGACGAGCTGATCCGCAATGCGGAGACTTGGTGGAAGTGAGAGTCGACCTTTCGGATCAATCTTGACGTCAAAACGTCCACGAAATCGCACATCCGGCTTCGTTCGTGAAGATTTTAAGGACCCCGAACCTGACTTCATCCTGAAGTCCTCTCCCCGTTAACACCGAGTCGAAAAAACGAAGCGCCCGTCCTTGGACAGCTCCTAGGCAAGGAACTCAGGTAAATCGGTGCGAAACCGCCCGAAACCCCCCACGGAGTCCCACTTCTTGCCACTTTTTCATTGTAAAGGGGCCAGTGATTGCCGTCAAGACCCGGATTCTGTTTAAAAGTGAAAAAGCGTCGTGCTAGGATATAAAGAGCTGAGCGGTTTCAATGGCTTAACGCAGACCGCAAGAAAGGACCGATCAATTGAGCGAATATGAAAACACGCCGCTACCCTCAATGGTCGATTGTCCGAAGTGCGGCTTTCAACAGCCGAGCGATCAATATTGTGCGAAGTGCGGAATCGACATGGCGAAGCTGCGTAAAAATCCAGCTGCGATGATTTCGGCTGCACTCAAGCAACCTGCTGTGCTTGCCATCATTGCGATCGCCACCATCATTCTAACTTTCGCCAGCGTCCGCCAACTGCGCAAACCGACTGTTGATAGTCCCGTAAACTCTCGCAGTCAGGAATTGCGCGCACGCGTTTCTGAAAAGTTGCAAAACGGGTTCGCTGCCGGCGATCGTCGCAATGATGCTAGAGAAAACGCGATCGAATCCAATACGGCTCCATCGACCGACGCCTCCGTTAACAACTTCTCTTCAACATCTTCTCAATTGAATGATCAGGCATCACCTGCATCGACCGCGACGCCGGTCGCAGGCAGCACAATCGGCACTGCAACAGCTGCTGTCACAACGGGCGCGAAAACTTCGAGTGAGCCGGCATCACTCCAAGTGACATTCGCATGGGCAGAGGCGTCGCGCGAATGGCTTCAGGCAATGGGCGCAGCGTCCCCAGGACTGCACCGTATCAATGATCTCGACGCTAAACTGCGCGAATCCGTCGGCGGATATCGAATCCTCGAAGTGAGTCGACAAAAATTAAACGACAAGGCTGCAACGACGACTTTGATTCATGGCGACCGTTTGAGCGTTCGGTTCGAGTCAACGACGGCAAACGACTCGACCCTGGTTGGTTCCATACAACCCGCTATGCGCATCGCCGACGGTTCTGTCCGTTCTCCTGCTGCGGCGGCCGTTTCTATCGACAAAGGTCAAGGCTCGATCGTGACACTTGGAGCTGCGGCTTCTTCTAGTGCCGGTGCTGGATCTGCTGGCCCGACCGGGGCCGAAATCGTCCTTTTAATCTTGCCTCGATGGGGTGCGAATCGTAACCCTTAAGCCTTAGGTTTTCTGCGCGACCGAATTCGCGCCGAAAAAATCGAAAGGACTTCCGGGCTATGGCTCCACTTAAATTCTCGCGCTTGATATCTGAAGCTGACATAGCGAAACGAGTGAAAGAACTCGGGGTTCAAATCACTGAACTTTGCAAACGTGAACCGGTCATCGCGGTATGCGTGTTAAAAGGTTCCTTCGTTTTTTACTCAGATCTCATTCGGCAAATCGACGCTGACATTTCGTCCGAATTTTTAGGCGTCGCGAGCTATGGCAATGCAATGAAATCGAGCGGAGAGGTGAAGCTTACTCTCGATCTGACGACTTCGATCGAAGGCAAAACTGTCTTGCTCATCGAAGACATCATCGACACCGGCCTCACTATGGATTTCCTCGCTAAAACTTTAGCTGCGCGAAAGCCGAAAAAGCTGATGACATGCACTTTGCTCTTCAAACCAGAAGCGTTAAAAGTCGAATTCAAACCTGATTTTGTCGGCTTTAAAATTCCGAACGATTTTGTCATTGGCTATGGTCTCGATTACCAAGGTTTTTACAGAAACTTGCCGTACATCGCGCGCGTCGAATCGCTGAACTAGTCGCGAAGATTGTTTGCAAGGAGAACTGATCTCGACTTTCTCTGATCGGTTCTGCGCCGATTATAAATGAATAGCGTTTGAATCTCGTGCGGCCTCTCCGATTTGTGACGCAAACCGCTTCCGCAGCGGAAGCGACGCGCGTCAAAAATTCAGTCTCTAATAATTTAAAGTAGACGAGATTTAGACTTCCCTTCAATCGCCTCGAGCCGGTTGAAATGCCGCTGAACGAATTCACCGAGACAGAAATCGAAAAGGTCGCAGACGTTGTGCTTGACCAGCATGCGAGCGAACTTTCCAAGTTGGGCGCCCCGGTTCACAGCTGGAGCATCCGGAAGCCCAATGTCGCTTAGACACTTACGTGGCGGGTGCTCTTTGCGGCGATAAAACCGACTGCAGTTCTCCGCCGCTCAGTCGTCCCAAGTGCTGGTACGCCGGTCAAGACAATCCGCTGGTTAGCGGCCCACGATCTTGACGACGAAGTGATACTTGTCCTGCATCTTCGCGTCTTTCAAACCTTGCTGTGGTCCATCGATCACTTGTGACATCAAAAATTCATTGAGACGAAGTCCCGCGTAATTTTTGTCGATCGCGTTTATTCCGAAACGTTTTTTGAATTCTTCTGACGAACGAAGTTCGCGAGCATCAGCTTCAGCGCGCGGAACATAAATACATTCGAAGCCATCCAAACGAATTGGTTCTTCGGTATCGAGATCAAGTTCGAGAGTTGGATCGATGTGTGTTCCAACCAATAAAAAGTCTCCCGGACCCGCGACCTCTTTTGATTTCGCGTTCTCGATCGACACATTCAAAGCCTGGCTCGTAACGTCACAAAATTCTCGAAACTTTTCGTCGCGAGCGGCCTGAGTTTGTTCTTTAGCGAAACGTAAAATCACAGATCACCTTCTATCTGATGGAGGAGTCCCCTAAACCAATAGTTCATAGC
>JAYSST010000273.1:0-1648 GCA_043720435.1 Bdellovibrionales bacterium | reverse complement strand
CTACGAGGAATTCTTTTATGACTGGTACGGTGGTTCGCTGCGCAGTTCGAGTAACGGCGGCGGCCAAGCGAAGAGTAAGTATACATCTCCGAAATCGGCGACGTTCGTATCAATCATCGAAAAGCTCTTCGCGAACGGCGTCTTGCAACAAAAGCGCGAGACGGCGGACATTCTGAAGTCGGATTATTATACGATGGGCAACGCTGAATCCATGTTGATCGACGAAGTCGAATCGATTTGGAGATCCATCGACGAAACCGACGATTGGGCTCCCTTCCATGCGAAGATCGCATCCATGCGCGAACGCGGAAGGGTCCACGGTTATGGAATCTGAGCTTGTGATTCATAATCTTTCGGTTTTATTTCAGAACGACGACTTTATTGCGATTCACAAACCGCCAGGGCTACACGTTCATCAGCCCGAGATGGCGAGACGAAGGGTGCCGCGCGAGATGACGGTGCTTTGGACGTTGCGCCGACAAATCGAGAAGTATCTTTATCCCGTGCACCGGTTGGACGTAGCAACAGAAGGCGTCCTCATCATGGCGTTCGAAGGAAAAATCGCAGGCGTTCTTCAAAAAGAGTTTCAAGGCGGCAGCACGAAAAAAACCTATCACGCGATTTGTCGGGGCTGGACCGAAGACGAAGGTCGAATCGATATGCCGCTCGAACGCGATTCGAACGGCAGCCTGGCCGATGCTGTCACGACCTATCGCACGCTCGCCCGAGTTGAACTGCCACACGCGGTCGGTAAACGTTATCCGACGGCGCGTTATTCACTTGTTGAAGCCAAACCTGAAACGGGTCGCTGGCACCAGTTGAGGCGACATCTCGCGCGCTCGCATCATCCGATCATTGGCGACCGCGAGCATGGCGATTCCCACCACAGTCGGTTTTTCCGCGAGACGTTAGGACTTCCCGGTTTGTGGTTAAGAGCGGCAGAATTGAAGTTCTCGTACCGCGACCAAGACTTTAAGTTTTCGGCTCCGATGACGGATCGATGGATCAAGGCGGGTCTGGAGCTCGGTTTCAAAACGGATGATTTGTTAGGCTTGAGGGAAGGATAATCAGTGAGCACCTACGATGCCTCTTCGGGACGCGACGATTTGAATGAATTCGACTGCGATGGCTATCGCCCGATTCATCATGCGATTCTCGCCGGATTTGATGATGGTCTACCGCGCGCACGTGCTCTGATTCATGCAGGAGCGATGCTCAACGCACCTACTGAAAGCGGAGATGGTGCTTTGGTGCTGTTGTGCAAAGCCCTCCGAGATGTCGAAGCCGCTCTCTGGGTTCAACCGCTACTCGAGTGGGGCGCAGAATTGATCGATCGCGATAAAAAAGGATGGTCAGCACTTCACTTTGCCGTGAGCCGCGAAATGAGTCAGACGATTGCAAAATTGATGGAGGCGGGTGCCGACCCATTTTTGAAAGCGCTCGACGGCGCACGCCCCGTTGATCTCGCAGATAAATTAAATCCGGCTCGCGAGGACATCCGCGAGCTGTTGAAAGTTCAAAAAATCCGCTAGCACCCCGCGCAGTCGTGCGCGAGTGCGCTAAACAGATTGTCGCGTTAATAACATATCGTGTTTTTCTGGTACCTCGTGCGTTTTTCGCCGATGAGCGAAAAACACACGAGGAGTAA
>JAYSST010000272.1:0-3955 GCA_043720435.1 Bdellovibrionales bacterium | reverse complement strand
AAATCGCGACACGTAGGCACGCGACGGCATTTCACGGGTCCCGACCATCATAAGATCGTTTCCTCCGGTGATCTCTTCGAACACAGTTTTACCTGGGTTTAAGCCGTCACGCGACTGATCGACATAAGCGAGCTTCACGCTTGCACCGACTTTGAATTCGCCTGAATCCGGCTTTTCTTGCCCTGTAATCATGCGGAACAAAGTCGTCTTACCGGCGCCGTTCGGTCCGATGATTCCAACGATCCCACCCTTTGGTAGAGAGAACGACATATTGTCGATCAGAAGTTTATCGCCGTAGGATTTGGAAACATTCTGAGCTTCTACAACAACATCACCCAGGCGCGGCCCAGGTGGAATGTAAATTTGAAGGTCGGCCAGTTTTTCTGGCGATGGTTCTTTTAAAAGCGTTTCATAGTTCGTCAGACGCGCTTTTGATTTGGCTTGGCGGGCACGCGGGCTCATGCGAACCCACTCAAGTTCCTTCTCGAGATTCTTTACGCGCTTCTCTTGAGCTTTTTCTTCGCTCGCTTGGCGAGCGTCTTTCTGCTCGAGCCAAGACGTGTAATTCCCCTTCCACGGAATGCCTTCGCCGCGATCGAGTTCGAGAATCCAACCGGCGACGTTGTCCAAGAAGTATCGATCGTGCGTGACTGCGATGACCGTCCCAGGGAATTCCGCGAGAAATCGTTCAAGCCAAGCGACCGATTCGGCGTCCAAGTGGTTCGTCGGCTCGTCGAGTAACAAAATATCGGGATTCGATAACAGGAGTCGGCAAAGGGCGACGCGACGTTTTTCTCCACCCGACAACTTTTGAACACCCGACTCGCCCGGCGGGCAATTGAGCGCGTCCATTGCTTTTTCAAGCTTCTGATCGAGTTCCCAACCACCCTGCTGTTCGATTTTTTCCTGAACCGTGCCCTGACGCTCGATTAATTTCTCCATTGCTTCTGGAGTCATCTCTTCAGCGAACTTGTCATTGATCTCGTTGAATTCTTTTAACAGCTGCGGAAGTTCACCGATGCCGTCCATGACGTTTTCTTTGACCGTTTTAGTTTCGTCGAGTTCCGGCTCTTGCTTGAGGTAGCCCACTTTGAATTCGCGAGCAGGAAAAGCTTCACCGACGAAATCTTGATCGACTCCAGCCATAATTTTAAGAAGCGATGATTTTCCAGAACCGTTCAGTCCAAGGACCCCGATTTTTGCGCCATAAAAATACGAGAGATAGATGTTCTTAAGTACCCAGCGTGTCGGGGGGTAAACTTTGCCGACACCCTTCATCGTGTAGATGATATCGCGTCCGCCGGAAGTATTGTTAGTTGGCGCTGCCATATGAATCTCCTAGGGGGCAATTGGGGATTCGCAGATTGCCATAGACCGTTGCCATCAACAAGTGATCAAAGTTCGGGCGCCTTAAGAATGTGGCTTGTCAAAAGGACTCGAAGCCGCAACACTTTCTCACGTGGCAACCAGCGCTTTAGGCCCCAAAAATTCTCGATCTAGGAAATTGAAAGATACGCTCGGCGAGCTTGAGTCAGCGCTTTCCGACTGGGATCAAATTATTCCGCCCGCGGCCGATGATGTCGCTGCCCCGGGAATTCCACGCTCGAGAGTGCACACTGGCATGCCGGAAGAGATGAAACGCAGAACCCGCGAACTCCTCAATCAGCTGAAAGAGCAAATTGACGAGCTATCAACAGAAGAAAAACCTGCAAATTAACCGCTTCTACTTTTGACTGGATTTCGATCCGCCGTGACAAGGCGGAGAGGCAAACCCGGTTGTCGATTGGCGAGACCACTCGTCGGGCGTTAAACATCGCATGGTAAAGGCGTGAACGCCGGCCTTAATCTCACTGCCAATTACTTCCATCACGGCCCGCTGGCGAGCAACTCGACTCATGCCTTCGAACTTTTGACTCACGACCACAGCCCGAAAATGCGTCTCGGAATTCGCCGGAACAGAATGCGTATGCGACTCGTTGTCGATCTCCAGATGCTGCGGCAAGAGCGCATCGGTAATTTTGGATCGCAATTGATTTTCGATAGGTCCCATAAGCGGCAGATTAACAGAAATCCTATGCTTTTGGCGACGCCGATTATGGGCACTTCAAAAGGGCGTTGAGCTAGAAACCGTCACCGTTGGCCCACCATAACAACCTATTAACAAACCCGAACGGCCTCGCGACGGGTTGATTCTCGCCCACTTGTTGCTCCTCTCGGGTAACGAATCCATCCGATAACCCATGCCTAGGACCGAAGCCGATGCGCAGGACCGAGTACAGCCGATTTGCCGGCTTGAAAGCGCCACGGTACATCGCCGGATTTCTCGCGTGCGTCGCACTCGTGACTGCCGATTCATCCGCGTTTGCGGCGGCAGGAGAAAAGCCTAAGCCGGCCAGCAAGGTGACAAGTGCTAGCGTCATTGCATGGGACCGGCTTGAAGAACCGATGGCGAAGCTCCGTACGCTCGGCGAACTTTACGGCCGCGATACACGTATCGTCGGCGCACAGGATCTTGATAATCTCGAGGCCCTCGCTAACGAGGCTGTGATCGCGCGACTCATCAAATCTGTTTATGTCGCGGCGGCAGAGAAAAAGTGGGTTCAGACCCAGGGCTACCGCATTTTCCCAGTCGAAAAACTACTAACAAACTCGGCGAAAGAAACTCCAGTCGCATTTAATCCGCACGGATTTCGCGTCGCTGTTTTCGCGTTGCGCTTGGGACGAGTTCAGCGCGGTATTTTGCTGACGACAAGTTTCCAAAGCACGAATCCCGCCGAGCTTCGCGAGCTTTACAAGCGAAACGCGATTATTCCAATGGTTGATGCAGCGGAAAAAGAATTTAGTGCTTTCGGTGGAGAAATCGTCGAGCGCCTCCAGAGCGGAGACTCTCGAAAGAGTCGTCACATGCAGGTCGTTGGAACTGCGCAAGCTTGGGTCGTCGGCTGCGAAATGACGATTGCGGGTCGCTTTTGTGTGAATGCGAGTTTGTTTGATTCCAATGACACAGATCCTGTGACCTTCGTCACAGCACTTACAGGAACTGAAGAGGCCGGCGCAAACGTCGCGATGATCAAAGCTCAGAATCTCGCGTGGCCGATGGAAAATACGTACATCTCGCGCGGCTTCAAAGCGAGTGGTTCGGGTCGTCACCACGGGCTCGACTTAACTGCACCTGAAGGTACACCGGTCTATGCCGTGAGTCGCGGCGTCGTACTGCACGCGAAGCAGTTTTCAGGCTGGGGCAAAGCGGTCGTGATCGAGCACGAACTGCCAAACGGAGCTAAGTATGTTTCGCTTTACGCCCATCTTTCAAAGTTTCGGAAAAATCTTGCTGCGGGAGAAATCGTCGAGCGCGGTGCCCTGATCGCTGCATCCGGCAAGAGTGGAACTTCGGCCTCGGGTGCTCCGATCCCTCCGCACCTTCACCTTGAGATTCGAAATGCACCCGAGGGCAAAGAACCGCTGCAGCAACCGCGCGGGGTCGCGGACCGTCCGATTGATCCACTGCTCGTCCTTGACGTCTTCAACGTTTTCGTTGGATCAGAATCACTGTCAGTCGAAGCTGGCGAGATTATCGACCACTCGAAGAGATGAGCACGTGGCAGCTAGAATAGAATTTCCGTTCTTACTCGAAGAACTTGAAGGTTTAAACGTCGAGACAAAGCCAATGTTCGGTGCTCGCGGTATTTATGTCGACGGCAAGATCGTTTTCATCATGCGCGACCGCCCAACCTCAGTGAATGATAACGGCGTTTGGCTCGCCACGACCGGCGAACACCACGCTTCGCTCTTATCCGACTTTCCAGCGATGCGTTCGATCGAACTCTTCGGGCCTGGTCCCACGGGCTGGCAAGTATTGCCCATCGATAGCGACGATTTTGAAGATTCCGTATTGCGTGCGTGTCAGTTTGTTCGCAATGGCGATCCACGTATCGGTAAAATTCCAAAGCGGCCA
>JAYSST010000271.1:0-3957 GCA_043720435.1 Bdellovibrionales bacterium | reverse complement strand
CGTGCGCTGAAGTTGCTGACTACGATCTTTTTCGATTTTTAGCAGCATGCGTTCGATCGCAGGTCCGCTGACAGGTGGAAATAAAACGTAGGGATGTTTTGTGGTTCGAAGCATGTGCGCCGCTTGCGGTGTCATTGTCTCGGCAAATAGTATGACCGGAATCTTGATCGTCTGATTTATAATATCCAACAACTTCAATACATGCGAGTGAGGATGGTCGACGCCGATCATCGCATAGTCGATGTTATGGCGGAATAGAGTCGCGAGTGCGACTCGCATTTCGTGGGCCGAAATGATTTCCCAAGTACGGTTCTTCAAAAAGTTTTCCGCAGGTTTCAAACTATTAGATTTCGCCTTGATGACGAAAACTTTTTTTCGTGCTTCTGGCGTCTGGTCCAACATGTTTGCGCTGTCATCTGACATTGGTTTGGCTCTCTTGTGTTGTCCCAACCTATCGGCCAAATGTTGATCGAAACTTACGGGTTTAAGCCGATGAGTGCTTAAGGCTCAGATCGAGACGCCGGTAACGTAAAACTCGTCACATTTTGAATCAAAAGATGAATATTCCACGTATTCCGGGATTTAGTGATTCCGTCGTGCGTGTTGCCGATGATTCCGGCAATGTGCCTACGCGCGATTTAGAATAATTCATTTGAGTAAATGCCAGAGCGGGCCCGACGGCAAATTTTGTTTCTGCGTCAGGCAACTCGAACCACTGCAGCCACCGTATTTCGACCGCGACGCCCGCTCCTTCGCGATACGAAGTTTCAACGACGCCATTGTTCGCTTTTTGTTCTGCGAGAAATAAGTAATCCAAGCGGACTGACAGTGGTCCGCGGTACCAGCCTACAAATGCACCGACTCCGTAACCTGCTAGATCCGAACTGTTCTGAAAACCGCGCTCGGACTTGAAGACCACGCCGTAACTTAGAAGCTGTGTCTCAGCGATTGTCATTTGCCAACCGGTGGCAACGTCGACTCGAAAATGACGCTCGCTGTGCGCTCGCGCCGTTGGCGAACTGGCATCTTCAGCCCGCTCCGTCGACACGTGTGCGCCGAGTTCACCAAAGCCTCGAGCCTCCGCGAGAGGTGAAGATAATGTGAAGAGCACAACCATTCCGTACGAAAAGGCGTAAAAGAGAGAGTATTTCATGCGCTGAGATTAGCCCCATTCTGAAAGGATTGCAGCACTTTGCAGGTTCTATGGGCCGTGGAACAGAAATTGCGAATTTCACTAAATCTGTAGGGCAAGGATCGGGTAAAAATCGACACCTTGGAACTGGAGAATTATCATCGTTCCCGCGGGCGTCTTTTGCGCTTTCGGAAAAGCTGTTAAGCCCAGATTTGTCACCGAACCGGAGATTTGCACGCATGCAAGGCAAACACAGCAAACGCCCATTATCTCACTTGAGAGACGTATTTACGTCGGCGTTTTTCTGCGTAGTGTTGCTGGGGCCGATGCTCTTACTTGTCGGATGCGACCACTTCTTTGGACATGACGATCAAGTTAAAGATCCACTCATGATGCGCGAGCAAGGTCTGTCGTGCGTCCGCGGCGTCGGTCCAGATCTGAAGGCATTTCTCGATGGCGAAGACCGCGACCCCGTAAAATCGGTCGAATGTCTTTCGAGTGCATTAGCCAAGTTCGCCGCGAACACGCGCGGAGCCAACACCGATGGATGGACACGAGGCGAACTCGCTTCATTTTTCGAAAAATACTTCAAAGAAGAGTCGCAGGCGAAAACCAACGGCGAGGCTTCAGCTCTCTTTTCTTCGTTCGATGCCGATTGGGTGGCTCAAGCAAAACGGCGATCTGTCGTAACTGAATTGTTCCGTTGGAAGGCCGCACTTTTCGGTGGCGGAGAAGCAACATTATCTCGCGATGAACTCGAGCGAATTCGAAACTTGCTTCAGAAGTTGAGAATGCCACTCGCTGAGTGGCGAGGACAGGGCCGGGTCCTTTCATTCGCGGCTTCTCTTTCAGGACAACCGGCGGACATTGCGACCCTTGATCGTCTTACGAACTCGATACGACAAGTCGGAGAAATCCTGGCTGTCGAACTCGCGCCGAGTGCCTCGCCCAAAAAGATCGTTCGCGAACCGATGAAATTGTTGTCGATGGTGGATTCCCTGAAGCAAGCGGGCATCGAGATACTCGAGACAAAAGAGCGACAGCAATTGCTCGGCATTCTTAAGACCGTGATTCTTTCGGGCGATTCGAAACAGATTGCGGCCGACGAGTGGTCGGAACTCGCTCGTCAGGCGTCCGAAATTTGGGTCAGTGCACTTCGAATACAATACGGCGTTGTTCAGAACACTGTCGCCTATGATCGAGATGTAGACTTTGTTGAATTGACTGCGCGTGACATCCTTAAGTCCGTCAGCCGAATGGTAGAACGCCACGGTGGAGCCATCGGCTCCGAAGACATTCGCCAACTGATGACGGAACTTGAGAACAATCAATTTCTTCCGAAAAAAGTTCGTGCGAAATCTGTCAACGCATCGCTTGAAGCAATCCTTGGAAAATTGCTCGGTGGTAACTCACTCGTAGAAAAGAATGATCTGATGAAGGGGCTCGGACATGGGCAGCTTGATCGATTGAACGACGTCGTTCGCGATTGGTCTGAAGGCCAGAGAATCGGCATCGCGATTATGAAGCCGACCGATTTCGTCACGATCGAACAGGCGAAAACCTCAATGAGCGCTATTGCGACGACGGCAACCGATAGAGTTGGCGACCGTGCTCGACAACAAATGTCTGAACTTATTCTTCGTGGCCGTCCTTTAATTCACGATCCACTTGGTCGCCTCGAGATCTCGATGGAGCGGGTGCAGGGATATCGACGGAGTGACCTCGACGCTCTGAACATTACACGGGTTCTCATGAGTGCAGCGATGCGGGGCTATTCGCACGACGTCGCCCGCGCTGGAGACATGCCTCAAATCAACGAGGTCGAAACTCAAGAACTCTTCATGGATCTAAAGTCGATTGGTCGCGATCTCGGAATCGTCGACGTTCGATCACTTCAGTCGGGCGTGCGGACGTTCATGGAAACCAACATTTTTCTATCTGTCTCGGACGGTAACGCATTTATCTCGCTGCATGAGATGGTAGAGTGGTTCGAAACGGTTATGGGTGCTGGCCGAGCGGCAGACCGAATTCACGAGGACCTGCTTCGGGATTTCAAATGCGGCGTTTCGCCGGTTGACGTGTTCGGTAAGCAACGACTCAATGTGAAGTGCTTCCGCGACAATATCGCGCCGGTTTTGCTGCGCCGCTTGTCGCACTTGCCAAACTTCGTTCACGCTTTGAATTCGGCGATCGCGCGCAAACAACTTCCGATGTTACTTCAAAGTTTCGAGCGAGCTACGCGCGCGCTAGGTGATTCAGACCTTCCCGTTGAGTCGAGTGACATCCGCGCGATGTCGCCGGTCATACATTACGCCGAGGCACTGTTCACCCGGTATGACGCCAACCGATCTTCGCATCTTGAGGCTCCAGAAGTTTGGAGCGTATTCCCTCTCATTCGACCGTTCATTCGCAAAGTCTCTCTCGATGCGAATGGGAAACCGAAAGAGCTCGACGAAACTCGAGAAAAAGGAATCTTTTCTTGGATGCTTACTTATGGTGAACCGCCGTCTGCGGAAGGTGCTGCTGCACTTCGGTACTACGCCTACGAAAAAACGATGTGGGCGCGGAATGAGCAAGCCTCCTTCGTGGATATCGTAAAGATCCTGGCGAGCTTTGCTCAAGTGGGCCGAGAAAAGAAGAACAAGGATTTCCTCGCTTTCTATGCAGGGAACGCCAAACAGTGGGAAAATGGAATCGCTAGCGGCGACAAAAAAATCATGGCGAAAACTCGCGACCTCATTCAATGTGCAGTAGAAGCAGACGTCGATCTCGCTCGCCTGCTACAAGCGCGGCGCTCTGATATTTTTGCAGTCGATTCTAAGTTG
>JAYSST010000270.1:0-1652 GCA_043720435.1 Bdellovibrionales bacterium | reverse complement strand
GAGTTTGGTAGCACCACGGTAGCACGTTGGTAGCACCGATTTGCGCGGCTCCGTTTGCCGAAGTTCACACCGGATTTCTAGGTACAGCTCAATCCTTAGAGCGCAAATCGTCGACTTCTCGCTGTAGATAAATTCAACGCTAATTCGAACAATAGGATTGCGAAACCGCAAGCTGGTGGCGCATCACAGGCGATTCCAGGACACCAGCTTTCCAACGTCAGATCAGAATCGCATTCTTTAACTTTTGTGCCGGTCGCCTAAAGATTCGAGATCAGAAGCCGATTGTATCAATGGGCGAATACAAAAGTTCGCCTGCGCTTCGGCCGCACAGCTGACTTTCTGGGAAAAAATCTCAGGAGGTCCCATGAGAATGTTCGTACGTTCGTTCCCAGTTGTTACCGCTCAAAAGCCGACAATCCATATACGAATGGGCAAAACTCGCCCTCTAACAAACTCAGTTCCTCTCGTCTGCCGAGTTCATGTGCCATTTTTGTGTTCCGAGAAAGGTCCAAGCCCTTGAGAGAATTTCGCCGACCGCTCGAGTAGACGACCTATTCCCATCTAATTTTTGAGACACTCCATCGTGCGATTGCGGGAGAACTTGGAATGGATTTTTTGTTTAAACGGAGTAAACGTGACCTGTTCAGCGCTCTATTCAACGACGTTATTTTCATTCATGCTTCGACGACAACAATGACCGAGATCGAAGCTTGGCCTCGCAGCTTCCACGTCGTGAGAATCACGAGGTCTAAAGTAAATGCGGAAAAAATATTTTCGAACGACGACGGCGCAAACGGAATCATCGAATTAATGAAATTTCTGAAGCATGCACCAGCCGCCATTCTTGTGCTTTGGAAAAGTACCGAACGATTTGGAATTAGTTATTGGCTAGAGCTCGCCCGACTTCATGGCAAAAACGTAACCGAAATCGACAATCTTCAAATCGATTTAAAAGACGTCATCGAAAATGAGTTTCCAAAAATGTGTTCCTGCAAGATCAAAATGATTCCCGTCTTTACTATCAACGGTTTAGCAAGCGACAAAATCCTTGCCGGTGAAGACGAACCAAGAGAACAACTACCGCGCGTGAACGAATCTACCGCCGCGAAAGTTCAAGTAATGATTGCATTAATGCTCAAGCTTAAGAATAAAACTTTTGTCTTCGAAGATCCGTGTTTGAGGCATTCGAGCTAGCCGTGGATTAAGTCAAAAACGTGCTTCGAACCGTTAGACACCTGCGACCGAACCGCAGCGACGATGCTCCAAATCTTGGACGAATCGAAATATTGAATGACTAGTCACCGGATAATTGAGCGCTGGCCCTGCCTATTCCATTTCGAAACGCCAGGCCTTTACCTGAGCGCATGTTCAAATCACCAGCCATCTCTATCGCAATATTCGAAATATATCTGCAGATCTGAAAGAAGTGATTGCAGTCAGTTCTTGCTGAAGAATCTTGCGCCAGCAGAGTCCAACTCTCCAGCCATTTGGAGTCGATGAAGCTAAGTCGATCAGCCGTCAACTCTCTGCTTTGCGCCTTATTTATTCCGTTGTGCGGAAACCAAACTCCGTAGTGATGACGATAGTTGATGTCGTTTCTAACACTGGACAGCCATCCTGTTTTTATCGATTGCCCGACGAAATCTAAAGTT
>JAYSST010000269.1:0-1652 GCA_043720435.1 Bdellovibrionales bacterium | reverse complement strand
GCGATGTCTTCCATCGGATGCTTAAAGAAAACCCACTTTTCGAAGGCGTGGAAATTAAAGGAGCCGGGCATTGGGTGCACAGCGAACAATCCGAAGCGTTCAATCGGGCGGTCGGTGAATTCCTAACGCGCGCTAACGCACAGCAATAGTGGCTTGGCTCCAACTCGGCTTTTGACTCAAGGGCCACTGCAAAGATAAGTTTGTTCGGAGTTTAATCAAGTGTTTAACATATAGCGTCAAGATTCTCAGTATAGGGTTGAGCGACCATCTCCTCATGACCAAATCGACGCGTTTTTTTCCTCAAGCCGGAGTCCGCAGTGAAGTTTACAGAATTCGAATTACATCCCCTTCTTCAAAGCACCTTAGAATCAATTGGTTTCGACGAGTGCACGCCAGTCCAAGAACACACCATCCCCGCAATTCTCGATAGCAAAGACGTCGCGGGCCTTGCTCAAACAGGCACCGGTAAAACCGGAGCATTTCTTCTGCCACTCATGGAAAGAATTCTTCGCGCACAAGATGCGAGGAAAGCCGGAGTCACCATTGCTCCGAAATTGACCGAACAGCAAATTCTCGATCGACAGTACGATGCGGGAATGGCGGCGTCTGCAGATGGAGAGGTCTTGGTTGCGACTTCTATCGATTCCGAGACAACTCATTCGACGGATCCGCTTTTAAATCGTGGTTTTCACGAATGGGTTCCGATGAACTTCTGCCTCGTTCTCGTACCGACACGAGAACTGTGCGAACAGGTTTACGAGAATGCAGTGAAGTTCGGATCCGCCGCGGGCCTGCGTGCCGTATCGATTTACGGTGGCGTCGCTTACGAGAAACAAAAAGATGCGCTTCGTGGTGGTGTCGAATTTGTCATCGCAACTCCGGGACGTTTGCTTGATCTTTACAAAGACAATCTCGTCGACCTGAAACAAGTTCGCGCGATCGTTTTCGACGAAGCCGACCGCATGTTCGACATGGGCTTTAAAGATGACATGAAGTTCATCCTGACTCGCGTTCCTAAAGAGCGTCAGTTCATGGTGTTCTCGGCTACTTTGAATCTCGACGTCATGAACACGGCTTATCAGTTCGGTGCAAATCCGGTTGAATTCAACGTTTCGCGCGATCAGCCGAAAGCGGAGAATGTCGACGACAAAATCATGCACGTGGGCCAAGACGAAAAAGGCGCGTTCTTGTTAGGTCTGCTTAAGCTGCACACTCCTCGCCAGGCCATCATCTTCTCGAACTACAAAATGAATGTTCCGCGCGTATCTCAATTTTTAAACGACAACGGATTTCCCGCAGTCGCGATCTCTTCGCTTCTGACCCAATCGCAGCGCAATCGCGTGATGGAGCAGTTCAAAGGCGACAGCGACAAAAATATCCTCGTCGCAACTGATGTTGCGGCTCGCGGCCTCGATATCAAAGGTGTCGACATGGTCGTGAATTATGAATTGCCAGATGACCCAGAAAACTACGTACACCGAATCGGTCGTACGGGCCGCGCGGGAGCAAAAGGCCTCGCGTTCTCACTCGTCAGCGATCGCGATGTCGATGCTCTGAGCCGAGTTGAAGGCTATTTGAAACACAAGGTAAACGTGGATTTCCTCGACGAAGATAAGCTCCCGAAAGATTACAAGCAGATGCAAAGCGATCGT
>JAYSST010000268.1:0-10559 GCA_043720435.1 Bdellovibrionales bacterium | reverse complement strand
TCAATGGCAGATTCCCGGACATTATCACCATCAGCTGAATTGGTCCGCAGACAAAAAGCACGTCCTCGCGTTAACATCGAACTTCGAAAAGACCGATGGCCATACGCTTCGTATCGACGCACTAAAGAAAATCGATCTCGACGGGAAGGTGGTTGCCGAAATCACTTCGCGAAAAATTTTTGCCGATCTCAAGATTACTCGAATCACGTCGCCGTTTGACTGGGATCCAAGTTCAAAGCAGAGGGCGGAACACGAAATTTCTCACTTTAATAGTTTCTATGAAATACCAGCCGGCGTCCGACACCCGAAAATGAACTCGGTCGTTGGTGGAAACTTTATAGCAAATTCGCTTCATTCCGGCACCGTGATCATCAGCTCGGATTTCGAAACTGCGCTGGCGAGAATTCAGTTTCCGAGTTCGGTTAACGAAACGACTCACGATGTGCAAATCACGAAAAATGGTCAGGTGCTATTTCTCAACAACGAAGCCGTATACGACGAAAAAACTTCGGGACCGCGCACCACGATTGAAATGATCGACCCGCTTTCAAAAAAGAACTCGTACCGGTTCCAAGCCTCGCCCCCCGAGATGTTCTACACGGCACTCGCCGGCGGCGTTCAGCAGGTGGGCAACGACTATCTGCTGATCTCTCACATCACGAACGCGTATTTCTTTTTAGAGCGCAAAACCGGAAAGATCGTCCGCTCGGGCGTCTTAAGAGATGCGAAGAAGGGGCACAGCGTTCGAAATGTCCAAGACATCCGCGCCGAGGACTTGACCGAGTTCCTGAGCCACTGGAAGTAACCCTCGAGTCCGGACGTCACGCCGCGTCATCTCCTTCCGACGGCTTCCCCCAAAAACGGTGCCTGCTACCTTGAGTTTTGGGCCGCTTGCCACTGATGAGAGCCCCGTGGTACCGCTGGTCCACCGCGAGAAATCGCGAGTTCACACGTCCCGGACTCCGCTGGTGATCGTCGAGAGCTCGCTTTCAAAGTGACTGAAAAGTCGCAGAGAAAGTGCGCACGAAACGACGGAGGAGTTCAGAAGATCGGCAAAACCGCTCTTCGAACAGACTCCAAATCTGGGACGGAGGTTTAACCAGAAACGCGTTCGGAGCGCACACAATCGGCACTTGAGATAGTCTCGAGTGACGACACGGCCGCACTGGCCATGTGACAACAGACCGCCCAGCGTCTGTTCGCTAACTCCAAACGTGGATAAATGTTCGCGATAAGATCGCGGGCACGCTCGAAGCGAAATTATTCGCGTCGATGCTACTTGGAGGTAAGTGCTAATGGCACAAGTTACTATGAAAGCCATGCTCGACGCTGGCGTACACTTCGGACACCAGACACAGCGCTGGAATCCAAAAATGAAACCTTATGTATTCACCGACCGCGGTGGAATTCATATTATCGATCTTCACCAGACGGTGGACTTCGCGAAGAAAGCCGCAGACTTCGTAAAACAAACTGCATCTGAAGGCGGACGTCTGATCTTCGTTGGAACGAAGAAACAGGCCGTTGAGCCTATCCAAGAGGCAGCTGCGTCTTGTGGTCAGTTCTATGTCACGAAACGTTGGTTGGGTGGAATGCTCACGAACTTCGCGACAATCAAAGCTTCGATCGATCGTCTGAAAAAAATCGATCAGATGCGTGAGCAAGGCGAACTTGAATTCTTCTCGAAGAAAGAGCGCGCTGGAATCGAAAAGGAATACACAAGACTCCTCGACTATCTCGATGGAATTCGCGACATGAAAGAGATGCCAACAGCGATGTTTGTTGTCGATTTGAACATGGAGCACATCGCGGTTGCTGAAGCAAAACGCCTTGGTATCAAAGTTATTGGTATCGCGGACACGAACGTGAATCCAGAGATGGCCGATTTCCCAATTCCAGGTAATGACGATGCGATCCGCTCGATTAAACTTTTCGCAGGTCTGATCGCTGATTCGTACAACGAAGGCGCGAAAGAGTATCAAGCGACTCTGCGTACAAACGTTGATAAGGACGAAGCTCCACGCGCTCCACAGAAAGATGAAGCTCCTCGCCGTCGCGGCGCTGCTCGTCCCGAGCCCGTTACAATCGAGAAAAAGGCAGGCCCAGCCATCGTTAAAGCTTCGAAAACTCGTAAGCTCGTTGCGGCTGGAACAGCTGACGACGTTGAAATTCAACAGGAGCTCGAAGAAGGCGAAAAGCCAGCTGTCGAAGCGACTGAAGAACCTGCGGCTGAATAGTTTTCCCTATGGGTGGCGCTCAGGCCCTGAGCGCTTCCTGCCCATTCAATTTTCATCTCTAAAACGAGGATAAAATGAGCGTTACAGCAGCAAAGGTTCAAGAACTTCGCGTAAAGACCAGCGCCGGAATGATGGATTGCAAGAAGGCCCTAGAGGCGACCGCTGGCGATTTCGAGAAAGCGGTTGATTGGCTTCGTCAAAAAGGACTTTCGTCCGCTTCGAAAAAAGCAGGTCGAATTGCAGCCGAAGGTACCGTTGTTTCCTACATCCACGGCGAAGGCCGCGTCGGTGTTCTTCTCGAAGTGAATTCTGAAACAGATTTCGTTGCCCGCAACGACGGTTTCAAAATTTTCGTAAAGGACATCGCAATGCACATCGCGGCGACAGCACCGATGGCTGTCAGCACCGAGGAACTCGATCAGAATCTGATCGCGCGCGAGCGTGAGGTTTTGACGGCGAAAGCCCGAGAGCAAGGCAAAAAAGAAGAGATGATTCCAAAGATCGTCGACGGTCAGATAAAAAAGTGGATGGCGGATGTCGCTCTGCTTGAGCAACAGTTTGTGAAAAATCCAGATCTCAAAATCTCTGACTACTTGAAGACAACGATCGCGACGATTGGCGAGAACATCGTTATCCGTCGTTTCGTCCGCTTTGAACTTGGCGAAGGTATTGAGAAGAAAAAAGAAGACTTCGCAGCTGAAGTTGCAGCCGCGCAAGGGGTCTAATTTTGGCGACTAAGTTCAAGCGAGTCCTATTGAAGCTCAGTGGAGAGGCCCTTGCCGGCGAAGGCCTGAATGGGACGCAGGGCTTCGGCATCAACGCTTCGATTATCCAAGAGATCGGAAAAGGAGTCGCAGCGGCCGTCGAAACCGGAGTTGAAATCGGAATCGTCATCGGCGGTGGCAACATTTTTCGCGGAGTCGCAGCCTCTGCAAACGGCATGGATCGAGCAAGCTCAGACTATATGGGCATGCTCGCGACTTGCATCAACGCTCTCGCGCTGCAAGACGCTCTTGAAAAGCTCAACGTCGACACTCGGGTTCAAAGTGCGATCGAAATGGCAGAAATCGCCGAGCCGTACATTCGGCGTCGAGCGATGCGCCACCTCGAGAAGAAACGCACTGTGATCTTTGCAGCCGGCACGGGAAATCCTTATTTCACGACCGACACTGCGGCGGCACTCCGGGCGATGGAAATCGAAGCTCAAGTGATCATGAAAGCGACTCGAGTTGACGGCGTTTACGACAAAGATCCGCTGAAGCATAAGGACGCAGTGAAGTTTGACGAGCTTACGTACATTGAGGTCTTGAACAAGCGATTGAACGTGATGGACTCTACGGCAATTAGCCTTTGCATGGACAACCACATGCCAATTCTTTGCTTTAATTTGAAAGATCCCGGGAATATCTTAAGAGCCATTCGTGGCGATAAGATCGGCACACTCATAAAATGATGCGCGCCACAGGGCGCGACAAGTAGCGCGCTACTGGCGCGACAAGTAAGGGAGAGCTTATGGTCGAGAATACAAAAAAAGCCGCCAAAGATTCGATGGAAAAAGCGATCAACGGCCTTAGTGCAGAACTCAAGAAAGTGCGTACTGGTCGAGCGCAAGTATCGATGCTCGATAACGTGAAAGTAAATTACTACGGAAACCCGACTCCTCTCAGTCAGGTCTCTGCTGTTTCGACTCCCGACGCTAAAAGTTTTTTGATTGCACCGTGGGAGGCACAGATGCTCAAAGAAATCGAACAAGCGATTATCAAGAGCGATCTTGGAATGAGCCCGATCAATGATGGAAAAGTCATTCGTCTGAAGGTTCCTGATCTCAACGAACAACGTCGTAAAGAAATGGTGAAAAACACCAAGCAAATCGTCGAAGACGCGAAGATTGCCGTGCGATTGGCCCGTCGAGACGCCAACGAGGCGCTTAAAGCAGCTTTGAAAGGCAAAGCCGTCAGTGAAGACGAAAACAAGCGGGCTGAAACCGAAATTCAGAAGATGACGGATAGCTACGTTGAGAAGGTCGACAAAATGTCGGCTGAAAAAGAAAAAGAGATCATGACGATCTAACCGACTTTACAATTAGGTATGATGAAGAAACCACTCCCACAGCATGTCGCAATCATCATGGACGGAAACGGTCGCTGGGCTGAAACCCGCGGGCGCAACCGTACCTTTGGGCATTTGCGTGGTGCACGTGTGGCTCGCGAGATAATTGAAGCCTGCTCTGAACGTGGGATTGAAAATCTCACGCTCTACACTTTCAGCTCTGAAAACTGGCTGCGACCCCTTGAAGAGGTTTCGTTTTTGATGGCCTTGCTTTCGCGTCATCTCAAGCGTGAGCGCGCGAATCTGATAAAAAACAACATTCAGTTCTTCGCGATCGGCGAACTTGATCGCCTTCCATCGTTAGTACTGGACGAAGTAAGCGAAACAATTCGCGCCACCGCAAAGTGCACCGGGCTGCGACTCACATTCGCACTTAGCTATGGTGGCCGACAGGATATCTTAGGAGCCGCCCGAAGTGCCGCGCAAGCTATGATGGCGCACCTAGCTCCTGATCTTGCGAGCGGAAAAATTTCGGTTGAAGAGGCGATTCGCCTCGCCGGAGAATCAATGACCGAGAAAAGTTTCGCCGCACAACTACAGACTGGCGGCGCGCGCGATCCCGATCTGATCATTCGTACGAGCGGAGAATTTCGTCTTTCAAACTTTTTCCTTTGGCAAAGCGCCTACTCTGAAATTTTCATCACACCTACTTTGTGGCCGGACTATGGAACACAAGAATTAGATGCCGCCCTCAGCTGGTATCAAGCGAGAGAGCGACGATACGGCCGGACGTCTGCACAGCTTGCTCGGGCAAACTCTCCGGATACAGTAGATTCGGCCAAGAGTTCGCCCGCTGCTGACGCAGTGACACGCGCATGAAAACCCGAGCGATCTCGGCCGTTATTGCAGCAATCTTGCTTGGCGCAATCTATTGGTTTTTCAGAACAAAGGGACTGCTCGGTATCGGAATTGCTGTCAGTCTCGGTTGTATCTACGAGTATGGGCGACTGACGTTTCGTCCCGAGCTCGCGCCGCGTAGCTTACGATGGTCATTCGTCATTCTTGCGTCCGCGCTTTTCCTCACGACCGCATTTGTTGAAAAGCCTGTGGCCTCGATCGCTCAAGCCTCGATCTACTTTTTGACGATTGTCTTGTTCAACGTGACAACGCGCCGAGATTTGCCGACTGCCGTTCAACTACAGGGCGCGGGTCTTATGGGGTTTCTTTACGTCGGACTATTTCCTGCCCTCGCATTGCGATTACTAAAATTCGACCACGGAGATATTTGGTTCTTTGGGCTGCTCGCAATAGTGTTTGCGGGCGACACGATGGCTTACATAACAGGTCGTTTTTTTGGAAAACACAAATTGTTCGAAGCGGTTTCGCCCAAGAAAACGGTCGAAGGTGCTATCGGCGGACTTTTCGGATCCGCGCTCGCGGGTGTTATGATTGCGCAGTTTCTTCCACCCTCGGCGTCCTCGTGGATGATGATCGCCGCGGCTACGATTACTGGGGCGTTCGCACAGATCGGCGATTTACACGAATCACTTTTGAAGCGCGTGGCGGATGTAAAAGATTCGGGCTCGATCATGCCAGGACATGGTGGAAGTCTTGACCGACTCGACGGCGTCTTGTTCGCAGCGCCCGTTTACTTTAGTCTCGTTTCCTTCTTAACAACTCGATACTAAACCCGTCGAAAAAGGACCGAACGGCCGGTCCTTATGATCAAGGTCGTGCCAGGCGGGGGCGGTGTCCCAATATGAGACCGCAAGCTTTCCAAAACTCATGAAAACAGCTGGAGCACGCGCTCGGGCCGGTCTATTATGGAGGCATGTCGAGTATATTTGCCTACGCCGTTCCTTTGATTATCCTGCTTGGCCTTTTGATCTTCGTTCACGAGCTCGGACACTTTCTCGTCGCGAAGTACTTCAAAGTCAGAGTCGAAGTTTTCAGTCTTGGCTTCGGAAAAAAACTCGCAAGCTTCCGTCGCGGCGACACTGAATATTGTCTCTCTGCCATTCCACTTGGCGGCTACGTTAAGATGTTCGGCGACGATCCGAGTGCGGAAATCAGTGAAGCTGATAAGCAGGCGTCGTTTCTTCATAAACCTGTCGGTCAGCGAATTGCCGTCGTGCTCGCGGGCCCACTCATGAACTTATTTTTTGCGTTTATTTTATTCACCGCGATCGCCATGATCGGTGAAAAAGCGATCTTCCCGGCGGTCGGCGATATTGAGCCCGCGACTGCAGCGGCGGCCGCGGGTTTCAAATCGGGCGATACTTTGCTTTCGGTTTCTGACTCAACAGGAGTCGCGCGGCCGATCGCGACTTGGTCCGACGTTGATAAAGCAATTCAAGAGAGCCCCGATTCAACTTTGAAGTTCGAGGTTCAACGCGTCGAAGGCGCGAAAGAAATTGTTGAAGCGACACCAAAACTTTCAGCAAATCCAAATGTACTCGCGTTGAAGCGCGAAGTTGGCGTTATCGAAGGGCTGTCGTTCATGTCTCGCGCATCGACGATCGCCGTGGCAGGAGTCGATGGACCCGCAGCAAAAGCTGGTCTGCGAACAGGCGACACAATCACGAAAATTAATTCGACTCCCATTCGCCGTTGGCGCGAATTACTTTTCAGCGCTGAAACTTTCGCAAATCAACCCGAGCTGCAAATTACTGTTCAGCGAGGGCTGCTCGAGAGCTACCTCGAAGAAAAGTTTGAACCGAAAACCATCGAGTTCAAAGTTGCCGTTCCTGCTAGTGCGAAGGGCAAAACGGGCCTTGCTGCTCTGAAGGCGCTTGGCTTTGACGATCCAGAACTTTACCTGGGATCGGTCGAGAAGAAATCTCCAGCGGACACAGCCGGTCTGAAACCGGGCGATTTGTTGCTTTCAATCAACGACTCACCGGTTGCTAAATTCGAACAAGTCGTTTCGATGATCCGCACCTACACTGGCGAGAAGCCATTGAAATTCACGGTTCTTCGCAACGAAAAGCCGACGAACATCGACATCGTTCCAAACGTGAAAAAGCGAATGAACGGAAGTGGCCAAGAGGAGTCGCGATTCGAAGTCGGCATACGACCAATGATCATCGACGACGCAGTCCTCACCGTTGACACGACCACCGGGAATCTTCTCGAAGCAATGGAGCGCGGCGTAGTTCGTTCAGGCGAAACGTCGGCGATGGTCGGAATGGGTGTCATTCGCCTTTTCCAAGGCGAAGTCTCGTCAAAGAACGTCGGCGGCTTCTTGTCGATCGGTCAAATGGCGAAAAGCTCATGGAGCCGAGGAGCATCGGATTTTTTATTCGCGATGGCGATGATTTCAATCAACCTCTTCATCTTGAACCTCTTGCCCGTCCCCGTTCTCGACGGCGGCCACCTTGTGTTTTACACGATCGAAGCTATTCGAGGCGCTCCGCTGTCATTGCAGAAGATGGAGTTGGCTCAACGTGTGGGCGCAGCACTGCTGGTGGGTCTCATGGTCTTTGCCTTGTTCAACGACGTCTCGCGCCTCTGGTTCAGATGACAATTGGCCTGGTGCTGCGAACTGTAGTTCGCAAAGGCAGTTCGGTTTGACTGGAACGCTCTCGATAGAAACTTGCACGGCTGCCGGTTCGGTAGCCGTTCTTCGTTCGGCCGATACCACAGAAGAAAAAATCTTAGCAAATAACGAATGGGTTCGAAGTCGCAGTCACGCCGAGGTTGCGACATCCGCAATTGAAGACGCCGTAAAAATCGCAGGCGGCTGGGAGAAAATCGACATCGTCGCCGTGGGTGTCGGCCCAGGAAGCTTCACTGGCATACGTGTCGGACTCAACGCAGCCCGCACCATCGGCTGGAGCATCAATCGGCCGGTCATCACTGTGCGCACAACTGATGCGATGATCGAAGCGGCACGAAGTTCGGGATTGTCTCCGCGCGGGAATATAATTGTCGCCGTTCTGAATGCACAGATGGGTTTGCAATTCGCTGCATGGGAACAAGGTCAGCAAGTCACAGATCCCGCAGCGTTCGACATCCCCGCCCTCGCGCAGAAACTTCTAGCGTTGAAGAAGCCGATTACGCTCGTAGGTGAATCCGCTGCTTCGTGCGCTAGCGAATTGGGCGACCAAGGTCTAGCGATTCACCGTATGACAGCTGCTCACCTCGATTTTCCCCATGCACTTTCGGTCGCTCGTCTGGCGGCCAGAAACACGGCTTCGCTCGATGCCTCGGCTTTAGTCCGAATGTATCAGTGGAGAACGGCACAACCCCTCTATATTCGGGGCAGCGGTGCCGAAGAGAAGATGGGATGAATGAAAACACTCCAAGTCCATTCAAATTAAATCCAAAAGGCACCGTCGCGAACGGCGTTCAAGCGCCCATGATTTGGGCCGTCGGTGGTGGTAAAGGCGGAATCGGAAAGAGTTTTATCAGCTCTTCTCTGGCAATTTGCCTTTCGCGAATGGGAAAATCGGTAACCCTAGTTGATCTCGATCTCGGTAGCGCAAATCTGCACACGTGTTTAGGAATGAAGATCCCGCAGCAAACGATTTCGGATTTTGTCACCGGTCGCGTGCCACACATTTCTCATGTCGCTGCACAGACAGAAATTCCGGGCCTCAGTTTTATCAGTGGGTTCAATGATGCGCTGAATATCGCGGACCTTGATAGCTCGAGCAAATTTCGCCTGATACACGCGCTTCGCACTATCAAAACTCCCTATGTGATTCTCGATCTCGGAGCTGGCACAAGTGAAAATACTCTCGATTTCTTCCTAGCTGCTGACCAAAAAGTTATCGCCGTCACGCCAGAACCGACTTCGATCGAAAACGCTTACCGTTTTATGAAATCGAGCTTTTATCGTCGGATGCGCACGGCTGAATCGGAACTCGGCATACAGAGCTTGATTGAATCCGCGATGGATTCGAAAAATCAGCTGGGAATCAGAAGCCCTGCTGATCTCATCCGCTACATTTCGATGTCGAATCCGGACGCTGGAAACCGACTCGCGAACGAGATGAGCGATTTCAAATTGCAGATACTTCTGAATCAAGTGCGCACACGCCAAGACGTCGATCTTGGTCATTCGATGAAGAGCGTTTGCAAAAAGTATTTCGGAATCGAGTCCGAGTACCTCGGGTACATCGATCACGATAACGCCGTGTGGCAGTCGCTGCGCAAAAGACGACCCTTGGTCATCGAGTATCCGTACTCAAGCATCGTCGGACAGTTTAACGGGATCACAAAGAACCTGTTGAATCCTACGGCGCTTCGCGCTGTCATCTAAGTCAGATGTTCGGCGCAAAAGAAAATACGAATTATTATGAAGTGCTTGAGGTGGCTTACGATGCTCCCCAACACGAAGTGCACAAGGCGTACACCCGCGCGAAGGCGACGTACGCTCAAGATAATCCGGCACTCTATTCGATGTTCACACGTGATGAAGCGCGCGATCTTCTTAAACTAATTGAAGAAGCCTACGCGGTTCTTGGCAATCACGGGCTTCGACGAAATTACGATGACAGTTTGATGAAGGCAGGAGCCGCTCGAAAGGCTTCGCTGGTCTCGGTTCCTCGTCTGGCTCCATCGATGCAAGAATCTCAAGCTGATCATAATGCACTTCCAGATTTCATGGTGCCAGATCCTTCGATACCAGGATCGTTCGGAGAAGAACCGCCACCCGGTTTCGCGGACTATTCATCACCGCAAATTCACCAAATTGCTTCACCCCAACAACCGCAGTTCGCCGCGGCTCAACAACCGCAGTTCTCTGCGCCGGCTCAACCCGTGCAGATACAGCCACCGAAATCGAATGCACATCTGATGGATCCGATTCATGCCGCGGCCACGGGAAAACGTGAATCTATTCTCGTTACAAATTCCGACTTCACTGTGCGCACGCGAGAGTCCGAACTTCCCATGATGCCGCCTGATACGGGCAAGTGTCCGCTTGGAACTTACAAATTGGATTCCGCTATGGAAACCGAGATCTCTGGCCGCGAAGAATTTGATGGACCGTTTTTGCAGAAGGTTCGACTTTACAAACAAGTGTCACTCGAAAAACTTAGCGTCTCGTCGCGTATCGGAAAAACGTATCTGATCGCGCTTGAATCCAATGATTTTAAAAATCTTCCGGCACCGGTTTTTCTCAGGGGCTTCCTCGTGCAAATGGGAAAACAGCTGGGGCTTCCTGAGGCTAAAGTCGTGTCGAGTTATATGAGCTTGGCAAAGGCATCCGGAAAATATGGTTCCTGATTCTCGCCCGCCGAGTCTTCCGGCGCTTCTTCCGGGCGA
>JAYSST010000267.1:0-10565 GCA_043720435.1 Bdellovibrionales bacterium | reverse complement strand
ACTTTGCTCGCGTGTTTCGGACTCTACTTCTTCGGTGGTGGTGTTATTGCGGATATCGCGTTCACACTGATTGTCGGCATCTTTATTGGTACGTACTCATCGATTTACGTCGCAGCACCGTTGATTATGGTCATGGAAAAAATCGTTCCGAGCGGCGGACTTCCGCACACTGAACTTAAACACGCCTAAGCTCCGCGCCCCTCGGGTCGCGAGAAACGGGTCTGTCTGTGAATGTGCATGGAATCCTAACTGGGGAAGCGTCTAGCGCCGTGCGGGAATCCGTCGGCGTCACTGAAAAAAGACCCGGATCCCGCCGTTGGGTCTTGCGTGGTGAATCTGCGTCCTTACAAAGTAACGAATCCGCGGTCACTACCGCCTGGCCGCAGGGTTTGCCGAAACCGCTTGCCTCCATCATGCAGTCCCGCGGCATTCACACCGCAGAACGTGCGAACGATTGGTTTAAACCCTCGCTAAAATCTCTTCGCGATCCGCTGACGCTAAAAGACATGGATCTCGCCATCGCACGAATGGTGAAGGCGCGGGTCAACCAAGAGTCGATCGTGCTTTACGCCGATTATGATCTCGATGGAACGAGCGGCCTTGCGCTTGCGCTGCAAGCCCTTGGCGAACTCGGGTTTGAAAAGGTGCGCGGTTATCAACCGCAGCGACTTGTCGAAGGCTACGGACTTCACAACGAAGCCATCACCAGACTGAAATTAGAAACTGACTGCACGCTCCTTATATCCATCGATCTTGGAATCACAGCGATGGAAGAAGTCCAAACTGCGAGTGCTCTTGGAATCGACGTTATCATCACTGATCATCACTTACCAAAGCATGGGCCCGACGGTGCTGTGATTTTGCCTCAGGCGTTTGCGGTCGTGAATCCGAATCGCGGCGACTGTACTTCGCATTTAAGTCACCTTTGCGGAACAGGCGTGATTTTCTACGCGATGTTGGCTCTTCGTCGAGTTTTGCTCGAAGAAGGAATTGTCGAAACGGCATTTGATCCGAAATCTTTGCTCGATTGTTTTTCGATCGGAACCATTACCGATCTCGTCCCGCTGCAGTTTGAGAATCGCATACTTGTAAAACACGGACTTGTGCGGCTCGCAGACACGCAGCGCCCTGGGCTTAAAGAACTTCTCATTGCACTTGAACTCTGGGGAAGACCGCTGACGGCTCAAGACGTAGCGATTCGATTTGCTCCGAAGTTGAATGCGCTTTCACGAATGGGATCAGGTATTCAGCCCATAGATCTCTACCTCGAAATGGATGCGAATCGAGCCCGCGATCTCGTCTCTCGCGTACTCACGAACAATCAAGATCGTCAGGCCTCGCAAAAAGCCGCCGACGATGAAGCAGAAAGACTATTGAAAGCACGGGCGCCAGTCGGTGCCATCGTGATCGCGAGCGAAAAGTTTCATCGCGGCGTCGTCGGTCTGGTCGCGACCAGGTTCAGTCAGCGCTATGGCTTACCGGCCTTCGTCGGCGCGATAGAAGGTGAAGCGGGTTCGATTGTTGGTAGCGCGCGAGTGCCGAACGGCATGCCGACAAATTTGTTAGACGCGATGGACGCCGGAACAGATTGCCTCGATCAATTCGGCGGACACGCGGTCGCGGCAGGATTCGAAGCTAAGCGCGATCGATTCGAAGAGTTTCGCGAGATCATCGAAAAGTGGTACCTCGACGGCGCGTCGGGCGGCGCACCGAGAGAATCCATTCTTGAGTACGATGCGGTGTGTCGCTTAGCAGATCTAAATCCCGGCTTTATGAATTGGCATGAGCACATGGGCCCGTTCGGGGCTCAGGCTCCGATTCCACTTTTTCGCTTCGATGACTGCTTGGTTGCGCAGGTTCGAACGCTTAAAGGCGGCCATTTACGTCTGAAGCTTGCGCAGGCGGGCGCCGATGCAATTCAAGGAATCTGGTTTTCGCCTCCGGCCGGTGCTGAACCGTTGCTCGGAACCAGAGTTTCAGTGGTCGGCGAGCTTCAGTGGAATCATTATCAGGGCTCTAAAACAATCCAGCTTATGATTCATGACGTGCAGACGGCGTAGTTCTCGCAACCTCACATAGGTTTATTGCCGCTCTACGAGCGGCGTGATATCCCACCTGTTCTAACGGGGCTGAATTCAGGGGGGAATTGAAATGAAATTATCCGAGACGATCGCAGGTAAGTTGCCGGGAACAATCAAAGACCTTCCAGGTCGGATCACCGAGCGCGCGGATCAAGTTCTGCTGGGGCTTTCGCACTCGAAACAATCGATACCACTTTTACTGAGACAGACTCTTCAGCGGATTGAAAGCAATCCAAGCGATCTCGTGGGTCGCGTGAGCAAGCAAGTTCTTGAGCGCGCTGAAACTGTTCGCAAGCAGTTGCTTGAAAAAGCGGAGGCTTCGGATGCTCGTTGGGTTCCAGAATGGCTCAAAGACGTCAGCTTCGTTCGAACTTCGGCTGAAGCGGTACTGGTCGAAGCAAAACCAGCAAGAGCAAAAAAATCTCTGAAAAAACGCACGACGAAAAACGCGACAGCACCGGGTGGCACAGCGTTGAAAAAACGCGCGCCGAAGTCTGTGACGAACAATCGCTCAAAAAAAGTTTAATTCTATTCCATGAGCGGCGAGAAACTCGGCCAGAAAAACGGCCAGGAAAACGACCAGAAACGTTCTGTCGTGCTTCTCTCAGCCGGGCTTGATTCGACGGTGAATCTTTTCCGAGCTGTCGAGGAGAGTGACGTCGCCTTGGCACTGACGTTCGACTATGGTCAGCGTGCCGCTCTTCGCGAAATTGAACATGCAGCCAAGCTTGCGAAGTACGTTGGGACTCGCCATCAAGTCGTTCAGCTTCCGTGGTTTCGAGAGTTCACAACTACATCGCTAGTCGACTCTTCAATGGAAATCCCCACCAGCACAGTTTCGATCGATGACTTTGCAGCGAGCACCCATTCTGCGAAAGCCGTTTGGGTTCCAAACCGCAACGGAATCTTTTTAAATATCGGCGCTGCTTTCGCGGAGGGGCTCGATGCACAATGGTTGGTCCCCGGCTTCAATCTAGAAGAAGCGGCGACTTTTCCGGACAATTCGGAGGCCTACCTACAAGCGGCCACTCGAGCTCTCAAGTTTTCTACCGCAAACCAGGTTGAGGTTCGTTGTTTTACAACGTCACTTACCAAATCCGAAATCGCCGTTGTTGGGCGAAGTCTCAATGTTCCGTTTGAGATGGTTTGGACATGTTATTTCGGCGGTGAAACTCAATGCGGAAAGTGCGAATCTTGCTTGCGCTTCCAACGTGCGCTTCACACACCAGTTTCATTGTAACGAGGAGTCAGCTGTGCTTACGAAATTTATTGAAAAAGAGGTCGCCTACGATGGGACACAGCTACGTTCGCTTTACGCTTACCTCGAGCATGGCCTGCTCGGTGATTCGATGATTGCGTGGATCGGTCCTTGCGACATCTCGTTCGATCATATGGTCGATGGCGAAGACATTTTGTCAAAGTCTGAAATTCGCGGCGCGCGTATGGTCCACTTTCTCGTTGAAAAGTTTCAAGCGACGCTGCCAGAGATGGTCGCGCTTCAGCGGTTGCTCGCTTCGATCGTGATCGATGTCGTGGTCGAAAAAGAACAAGGCTTTTCTCGTTTCAACATTCGTCGCCAAGGTGACGACGTCTATTTGATGATGCCCGACGGAGCAGCAAAAATTTCCATCTCAATCGCGACTGTTTCGCCGTTGTCGGGTCTTTTGCATTTTGCCGTGAACGTCAGCAACGATGGCACGCCTGTTAAAACTGCGGCCCTAGAAGACCTGCGTTTTGCCGCACGCGAATTTGCCGAACTCGTGTTGAAAGCTTTCGCTGAGGAATGTATTTCGATCCGCGAAGCTACGATGAAAGTGAAGTGGGTTCGTTAGAGTCACGTTCGAAAGTGTAGACTTCGTTGTCTACAGGCTTAGTAGCTGTGCTGTAGACATCTTGGTCTTCGTTTTGAGATCTTGATTTGAACACGAAATTTGCCTTACCGAATTGGCTCTTACACGATGGGTTCAATCGAATCATGCCGATTCGAAAATTTTAGGAGACTTGCGATGTTAAAATTTCTGACATTTTCTCTAGCTGCGATCTTAGCGACTTTTGCAACGACGCCAGCTTTTGCTCAAAAGACGCCCGTTGAAATCTTGCAGCCGGTTCGTCAGACGACTGCTCGGATTAAAATTACGAAATTCGAGATCGCAAAAAGTCCGACGGGCGAATATGTTTGGACGGGCGTGCCGGTTTGTCAAAAGGACACCATGATCGACGTCTTCGACGGTCGCGGTAAAGGATCGTTCGGATACTCGAACAATCCGATCCTTGAATGTGATGTCGACATTGGCGGTGTAAAATCGCGACTGCTTGGTACCGCCTCAGTTGTTTTGCGCGATCAGCGGATTTTCGACGGGGACCCCGTGAGCGAAATTCGATCTAACTCATTTAAACTCGATTCGATTGATACAATAACACCGTCCGCGAAAAAGTTCGTTTCGACAGGGCAGGTGTTGAGTCGTGACCTTGGTGCCACCGCGCTTTTGACGGCTGATCAGGGATTCAATTGGGATTGTTCATCGGGAAAATGTACGGCTACGACGACTGAAACGTTCATGGCTACCGTGGAATTTGGACCGTAGGTGTTCAAACAATTGGTTTTATTGATAGCGGTGACCTTCGTCGCCGTTTCTGCTGGCGCGATCTCGAGATCGGGCGGTGGAAGACTAAAAAGTACCGAGCTTGGGTTCGAAACGGTGGCACCTGAAACCTTCGTTCGGTCCAATCCTGTTGCGAACGATGGACTTCGGCTGTGGTCGAATGATTACTTGCCAGGAGGGCCGATGTTTTCGGCCGAATCTTTTCTCGAGCTGCGCGATTACAAATCTGAGTTCCAAGAACTTGATTCGTTGGACCGAAAGGATACGGCGGCAGGCTTTGCAAAGCAGTCCTGGTTGAAGGGTCCGCAGCCGGATCCGTGCGTTGACCGCTACCAGCGCGACTCTGCAACAGTGACCGCGATCGCACTTGTTTGGGGTTCGGGTCGGGGCATCGTCGTTCTTGGCGGGACTTCGCAAGCAGCAAAGGACGCGATCGATGAAATCGCAAACGGTTTGGTTCTTACGAGCGGAAGCTGCGGATGGTAGCGTTGCCGAAACTGGAGTGTAGGATATGATCGAGACCATTTCGCAATATTCAAATGCGAGAGATTTTGTTGGTGCTTGGATTGAATTCAAAAAATCCAAGCGCGCTGGATTCTCCATGCGCCGACTGTGTACGTTGCTCGAACTTCGCAGTCCGAACTATCTGAAGCTTATTCTCGACGGCAAGCGTGCGCTCACGATCGAATTAGGGCTTAAACTTTCGAAACAAATGGGTTTGCCGAAGTCGGAAAGCGACTTCTTCATTTCATTGATCGAGGCGGAAGGCTCAGCCAACGATCACGAAAACGAATTGAATCAGCGAAAAGTTCTACGGGGGCGTAGGCATCTCGAAACCGAGACCTTCACGGAAGACAAGCATGAGCTTGTCGCAAGCTGGTTTCATCTTCTCGTCCGCGAACTTACATTTTTGCCAGACTTCGAATTTTCGCCGGCCTACATCGTCAGAAAACTCAGCGGCCGAATCACCGTTGAAGAAGCGGCACGTTCGCTAGAGTTGCTCGTCTCGCATGGACTCATCGAAAACGTGACGATGAAGACTGCCGACAGTGGCGCGGTCTGGCGTTCAACTGATAAAGTTCTCGACACCGGAAACGAAACGTTTCAGCGCTCGGCCATGCTAGAACATCACGCTGCAACACTCAAAGTTTGGAGCCAGTCGCTCGGGCGCCTGAATTCGGCCGAACAAGAGCTTGGCCTGCTTCATGTGCCAATTTCGACCGAGAAAATTCCCGAGCTTCGTCGCCGAATCCAGCAGTTCCAAGATGAGCTCATTGGCTGGCTGATGACCGAAGAAAATCCAGACCGCGTCGTCCAAGTCGGGACTTACCTTATTCCATTCGACCGTTAGATTGCGACGACGCTCGCGTAACTTAAATGGCAAAAAAGACGAAGTTGCGGCCGCTAAACTGAAACGACTTCGCGGATTTCGGGTACTGCGTCTTGAAGTCGCGTTTCGATGCCCTGTTTTAAAGTCATCGTCGAGCTAGGGCAGCCAGCACAAGATCCCTGCATATGCAGGTACACGACGTTGTTTTCGTATTTTGCAAACACAACGTCACCGCCATCTTGAGCGACCATCGGTCGAATTTCTTCGTTCAGAACGCGTTTGATCTCGATGACGGCCGGGGAGTCTCCTGGCTGCGCAATGGACTTGTCGCCTGAGTCGACGATTCCACTGGTCGCGGCAGAAGCCGCGCTGCCGGCGGTGTCAGTCGGTCGTGCGTTCACGACTGCTGCGCCTGACTCGAGATGTTCTTCGATGAGCCCGGCCAGTGGTTCTGCGATCACATCCCAGTCGACCCAATCTTGCTTCGTCACAGTGATAAAGTCGCGACCGATGTAGACTCCTGCAGCCCACGGAAATCCGAACAGCTTTTTTGCCAAAGGAGAAAACTGCGCTTCTGCCGCCGTTTTGAAATCGACTGGTTTTTCAGTAAATGACTGGCCCGAAAGCTTAGCAACCAAGCTATCTGCGGTGAAACGCAGAGTTTGTGGATTGGGCGTTGCTTCGAAGCGAACTGCGGAATTTGTCATCGATTCTCCTATGGGCAATATAGCACGAACTGGCGCTGTGCGCCATCTGGTAAGTCATTTGAGCCTCATTTCTGTCGGCCGCAGCATCAGAGGTCAATAGCTGTCACCCGTAAAGCTTCCGGTTCTTGATTTCCCTCTGTGTGATCGCTAGGTTGCCGCATACCTTCGTAATTCTCTTGAGGAGACCCGACCTATGACACCGCGAGTTCGTGAAATTTTGAGCTGGTACGGCTCGGACAATCCAGGAACCCTCTCCAATCTCGCACGCATGATGAATCACGGTCGCCTCGCCGGCACTGGCAAGATGGTTATTTTGCCAGTCGATCAAGGTTTCGAGCACGGACCTGCCCGCAGTTTCGCGAAAAATGCGGAGGGTTACGATCCGCACTATCACTTCAACCTTGCGATCGAAGCTGGTTGCAACGCGTATGCGGCGCCACTTGGATTCATCGAAGCGGGTGCACGAGAGTATGCGGGAGAAATTCCGCTGATCCTGAAAATGAACAACAGCGACAGTCTTTGGGCGAGCAAGTCGCCGATCTCAGCTCTGTCTTCTGGCATCGACGATGCACTTCGCCTCGGTTGTGCGGCAATTGGATTCACCATTTATCCAGGATCGGCTGATCGCAAGCAGATGTACGAAGAAATCGCTCAGGCTTCTTCTGCAGCGAAAAAAGCGGGCCTCGCGGTGGTCGTTTGGTCTTACCCACGTGGCGAACAGCTTTCTAAAAATGGCGAAACTGCGATCGATGTTATTGCGTACGGTGCACAGATCGCAGCACAACTTGGCGCACACATCATTAAAGTGAAACCGCCAACCGCGCACATCGAACAAGATGCAGCTAAAAAAGTTTACGAAGCACAAGGCATTCCCGTAGGAACAATGGCCGAGCGGGTGAGACACGTGATCGATTCGTCGTTTGCAGGTCGTCGGATTGTTATTTTCTCTGGTGGAGAAGCGAAGTCGACTTTGGAATTGCTTGAAGAAGTAAAGGGTCTCGCGCAAGGCGGCGCCTTCGGATCGATCATGGGTCGGAACGCTTTCCAACGACCAAAGAAAGAAGCGATTGAACTTCTAAAATCTGTTCAAGATGCATTCGCCGGAACGGCGATAACGAAGCAGTCTGGAATCCCCCGGTGAGCACCGAAGCAAAAACGCCGGTCTCTAGCGATAAAACTTCAGTTGCGAGCGCGGCTCCTACACCGGGCGGTGAGAACCCGTTGCGCGCCGAGAAGCGCCGCAAGCTTGGTGAACTCCGGGCTGCGGGCATTGACCCCTATCCACACACTTTTGATCGTACATCGACGATCGCACCGCTCATCGCAAAGTACGGCTCAGAACTTGTTGCCGGCGATCTTCGCGAAAACGATCGATTTCGTATCGCTGGTCGTTTGATGACGAAGCGCCCGATGGGCAAAGCCGCGTTCTTTAACATTCAAGATCAATCTGGCTCGATCCAAGTTTACCTTAAAACCGACGAACTCGCGCCGTTAGATGCGAAGTCGTTCGATCTGATCGATCTTGGCGACATCGTTGGTCTTGAAGGGTTTATTTTCAAATCAAAAAAAGGTGAGCTTTCGCTTCACGCTAAAGAATTCAAAATTCTTTGCAAGAGTCTCGAGCCACTGCCAGAAAAATATCACGGCATTGCCGACATCGAGATTAAGTATCGTCATCGACATCTCGACCTGATTTCGGATGCTGATTCGCGCGAAGTCTTCATGAAACGCTCGAAGATCATCGCTGAAACCCGCAATTGGTTAAACTCGCGCGGCTTCCTCGAAGTTGAGACGCCCGTATTGCAGCCGATCTACGGTGGGGCTGCGGCGTATCCGTTCTCGACACATCACCGTGCACTCGACATGAAGCTCTTCCTCAAAATTTCGCCAGAGCTTTATCTGAAGCGCCTTATCGTCGGCGGTTTTGAGAAAGTGTACGAGATTGGAAAGAACTTTCGGAATGAAGGTATCGACCGTACTCACAATCCTGAATTCACGATGCTCGAGTGGTACGAGGCTTACACCGACTACAATGATCAAATGAAACGCTTCGAAGAGTTGATCGCGCACTTGGCGAAAACCATCACGGGTTCAACGACGGTCATGTACCAAGGCAAAGAGATTAACTTCGCTCCCCCTTGGCGCCGACTTTCAGTTTATGACGGAATCCGCGAATACGCCGGTATCGATCCTGAGACCGCTTCGATCGACGACCTTTTCAAGAAGGCGAAGTCCATAGGTTCCGAGATGAAAGTTCCGGGAACCCGGGCCGCGATTGCGATGGAAATTTTTGACGGAGCCGTCGAACCCGCACTCTGGCAGCCGACTTTCGTCATGGATCATCCGATCGAAATTTCGCCGCTCACTAAAAAGCACAGAACTAAACAGGGTCATGTCGAAAGATTCGAGCCCGTTTGTGCCGCGATGGAAATTGGGAACTCTTACACCGAGCTGAACGATCCTGAAGATCAGTTGGCCCGTCTGCAAGAGCAAGATAAGCAACGTCAGGTCGACGAAGAAGCGCAGCCGATGGATGCAGATTTCTTGCTCGCGATTGACGCCGGAATGCCGCCAACAGGTGGAGTCGGAATCGGTCTCGAGCGCATCATCATGCTTCTGACCGATCGTCCTTCGATCCGAGACATTTTGCTTTTCCCAACCATGAAAAAACAGTAGGAGCGTCCAACTGTTTTAAGGAGGTTCCACGATGGAAATTCTAAAATTTGTTTCGGCGCTCATTGCCCTGGTCATTCTAAGCTCGTGCCAAACGAAACCGACGGTGGTGCGCGAAACAGTTTCGCGTTCGTTCGGCGGAAGTCAGGCCTTGCTCGGTCCCATCGAAATCGGCGAAGAGGTTGTTGTCGCCGATGCGCGACCGCCCTTCGATTACTCCATGGCCCGAATTCCACGATCGGTTTCAGTGAATTGGGCCGATTACTCGGAAGCGGAACCCACAAAACGTGGCTGGCCTCAGAGAGATCTCTTCGCAGCAACACGACGACTTGCCCGACTTGGAATTTCTCCTGACTCGAAAGTGGTTGTACTTGGTCTCGGCGCCGATGGTCAGGGTGAAGAGGGGCGTGTGGCTTGGATGCTCGCCTACCTCGGTGTTGAAAATGTGAAATTCGGTCGTTTTGGCTCGGTGAAATCGCGTATCACCACCGAAGCCCTACCTGAAGATGCGAAGAGTGGTTTCACTGATAAGAGTTCTAAGGACCCTCGACCGGGTCTTCCGTCAGAGACTGCGACTCCAGCAAGACCGGTATGGAAGCCTGCAGTCGTAAGTTCTTTGATTGCGACCCGTGAAGAAGTTCTCGGTGCGATTGAAAACAGTGCGATGGAAAAGCCATGGAGCTTCAAAGGTGCAAAACCAAAGCTCTATCGGCTGATCGATGTGCGATCCGAGGCTGAGTACCTTGGAAAATCGGGCGGATTTCGTGCACGAGCAATTCCGAATTTAAATGCACTGAATGTTCCTTGGAAGGAATTTTTCGACGGTGACTTCCGACCTCTTGGGGAAACGGCGAAGCGCCTGACCGGAGTTGGTGTGAAGCCGAATCAGCGAATCATTGTGCTGGATAATGATGGTGTCGCAAGTGCCGCCGTCACGATGGCATTACGCGCCTACGGTTATGCAGACGCCGCGTGCTTTGCCGGCGGCTACAACGATCTTATGACGAAGTGAATCTTTCGGCAGATTACATTAGGCGAAGTAATCGACGTGACCGCATACACACCAAGCTCTGTTTTAAATTTTGATTCGACCTTCAAGACGAACTTGTCTGAATTATACTGATCGATTCCGACTACGAAACTTTCGATTTTATGGTGTTGCGAGGGCTTT
>JAYSST010000266.1:0-3975 GCA_043720435.1 Bdellovibrionales bacterium | reverse complement strand
AACCTCCCGCGAATCGTCTTTCCAGACTTTCGTCGCGGGAGAAGCGCCGGTAATGACCCCCATGACCTGCGCTTCGGTTAATCGAGAGATCCGAATCCTTGGATCGTCTGCTGAGAAATGTTTTTGCCGTTTAATGGTGGTGAAACAATTTGTTTTTTATTTACTGATCCATAACTTATCGTTATGCAGCGATGCGTCTCAAGCATGAAAGCATTTCTAAATGGAACCGTAGCTCATGTCTAATTTCATGTACTTAGCCCCGGTGGTTCCAATTTAGTTCTTAGCAAATGTTTGGTATGTGCAGCGCGTTTAAAAAACGGAAAAGCGACTCATTCAGTCAAGAAATCCGCTTTTTCAACGGTGAAATAAAGCTCTTTACCGAGCCACTTTTCCGAAGAGTTTTTTTCTCGATTCCAAAGCATTGGAACAAAACGTGCGCGCCGTGCCGAAGCTTTCATCGGGGGCGGCGGGTCGAGGAGGCGTCTTCGGATCTCCCACTCACTTGTGCCGTAGGGCGGTCCGGTAAGTTTATCCATCACCGGCACCAGTCCGATGAGTCGGCCGCGACGCGAAAGCAAGCGGTACCACGTTCGAACAAGCATTTCGCGCTGAGAGGGAGGGATCGCGCAGAACAATGTGTTTTCGAATATGACATCGAAGTTTCCCGGCGCAAATCTGGGATCTCCGTTCGGAAGGTTTAAAACATCGGCCTGAATCCAACGCAACGACTCACGTTCACCGTATGTCGCTCTTGCGCGCTCGACAGCTTCACTCGAAAAATCGACACCGGTAACGATGTGACCACGTTTCTCCCACCACGCGGCATCGTGGCCTGCGCCGCAGCCGAGTACGAGAACTCGACACCGCGTGAGCTTCTGAGGAGGAATTAAAAGTTCGAGAAGGTGATGAGCGCCGCCGTTATCCCAACGCACGTCTCCGTTTTGATAAATTTCGTCCCACCAATTCGGATCCGCTGCTGGTTGTAGTTCGTCGAAGAGCGGTTGTACCGAAAGTGTCACGGCATCGCTGCCCGCGCCGAATGTGACGGACTCATCGTCATACTCAGATGCCGTTTGAAAAATGCGACTTTGTGCGGCTCGGCTCAGCACGAGCGGAACACCGTCTTCAGTACGGGCATAAAAACGATCCCACTCGTCGGCACGTAAACTGTCTGCCTTTACTTTCGCTTCAAAGCCATAGGGGAAACGCGCGCGGATTTCTTGAGCGCTTACTGTTATGTCGAGCGCGACCAGCGGTTGATCGAACGCTTCGATCAAAATTCGTCCCGGCGTCTCACCGGGCAACAATGGGTAATCTGGCAAATTGTCAGCCAGGTAAGGGCGGCCGCGTTCGTCCATTCGAATGCGCGCCATCCACGAATAGCCCGTCGAGATATCTGACACTCGCAGACCCTCGACAAGAAAATATCCCTCTTCATCCATCGCGAGAAAGCGAGCGGGACTCGGCGGGGTGCCTGTCGGCGGAACCAGCTGCTTATTTTGCAGGATCGCCACCGGAAGCTCGAATCTCGGTACCGTTTTGATAGCGAATCAAAGGCGAACGGACGTTTTCGTCAACCCAAGCCCATGAAAGACCGTCGGCAGACTTTAGCCGAACTGAACCTTCGAAAACTTGTTCAGTCATTTCGCCGCCGGGCGCCGGTTCGTTCGTTAAATATCGAAAACGCACCAACATTTGTTTAGTCCCAGCGGGTTCCGAACCAGAGGTGGGCAGGTCTTCACTGAACAGTTGTTGAAAAACGACGCCAGTAACTCCTGGCCGACGAGCTTTGATGTACTGAGTAATCATGTCTTCGAGATTCATTTCAATATCGCGACGTTGCTCGGGTGCGACATCGCGTTCGCTGTGCGCGAGATCCCAAGTCCACACCATCAAAATCAATCCGATGGCCGTCGCAATGTACTTACTCACACCCATCTAACAACATCCACCGAAACGCCTCCGGAAAAAAATCTTTTATTAGAGAAACTCGTCTTGTAGACAGTAGACTCTACCCACATCGTCGTCAATTCAGAGACTTTGTGATTCGAGAGGTTAATTCGTTGCGTTCTTTTATTTCTCCGGCTGTAGCTGAATCCGTTCGATCCGTCCTTCAGCGTGTGGGGGCTCAGGCCGTCGACCGTGCTGTGTGGCATCTTGGCCTCGGCCGTCAAGGCGTGCGCTTGACTGGAGCTTCGCTCGCGCAGAATGCGGATCGTTGGGAAGCAGAGGTTCAAGGATGGAAAGCTTCTGTTGTCGCTGAGGCTGCCGAGCTGATCACGCATCGCGCACTAGGCGGCGTCTTTGATCTTGCCGGCGGAGAATCAGTTTTGCTTGAAAGCCTCGCAATCCATTGGTTGGCGACGGGAGTGCGCGCCTCAGCTGTTTCGTCTTCTGGCTCGTCTTCTGGCGCCGCTGCGAGTGGCAAAATTATTTTGGAGTGGACGTTGTCCGAACGAGAACAGTTTCGCAGGGATGTATTATCAAACCTCACCGAGGGCGCTGTCACTCATTTGATGGCGATTGGTTGTGATCAAAATGGGCTGGGAGTTGTTCACGTGGAACTTGAAATTCGTGCCTCTGCGAGAACACAGATTTCAGGAGCTAAATCATGATGAGTTCAAGTGGACCCGCTCTCGTTTCTCAGTTTGCCGATCGTTCGAAATCCGATGCAGCTGACTTCCGATTGAATGCCGAGGCGATGCGAAAGCAAGTCGATGAAATGCGTTCGCGACTCGAGCTGACGAAACTTGGCGGTGGTCAGGATTCGATCAATCGACATAAATCCCGAGGTAAATTGACGGCTCGTGAACGTATCCAGGCATTGCTGGATCAAGGTTCCGCTTTTCTCGAGCTTTCGACATTTGCCGCATGGGGAATGTACGACGGGGCCGCGCCGTGCGCCGGAGTCATCACCGGCATTGGTCTTGTGAGTGGACAAGAATGCATGATCGTTGCAAACGATGCGACGGTAAAAGGCGGCACCTATTTTCCGATGACTGTTAAAAAACATCTGCGTGCGCAAGAGATCGCGATGGAAAACCATCTGCCGTGCATTTATCTCGTCGATTCGGGCGGAGCCTTTTTGCCCTTGCAGGCCGAAGTGTTTCCGGATCGCGATCACTTCGGCCGTATTTTCTTTAATCAGGCCAGAATGTCGGCGGCATCTATTCCGCAAATCGCTGTCGTCATGGGATCGTGCACGGCTGGCGGCGCCTACGTTCCGGCGATGAGTGACGAGAATGTTATCGTTCAAGATACGGGAACGATTTTTCTCGGAGGTCCGCCGCTTGTGAAAGCTGCGACCGGAGAAGAAGTCACGGCTCAAGATCTAGGCGGTGCAAGTGTGCATAGCCGTTTGAGCGGTGTCACCGATCATCTCGCCGAAGACGACGCGCATGCCATCGAGCTCACGCGCGATATCGTCTCAAATTTAAACCGAGTTAAACAAATTCCATTTGAGATTGCCGCGAGTGAAGAGCCGCTTTACCCGTCCGAAGACATCTACGGAATTATTCCAGCCGACACTCGCAAACCATTTGATGTTCGCGAGATTATTGCTCGCATTGTTGATGGCAGCAGAATGCACGAATTCAAACCACTTTACGGCGAGACGATCGTCTGCGGTTTCGCTCGAATTAGCGGTATGCCGGTCGGAATCGTTGCAAACAACGGTGTTCTGTTTAGTGAGAGCGCTCTAAAGACGGCTCATTTTGTTGAACTCTGCGATCAGCGCGGAACACCGCTCGTGTTTTTACAAAATATCACCGGTTTCATGGTTGGAAGAAAATATGAAAACGAAGGCATCGCAAAACACGGCGCCAAGATGGTCATGGCCGTCTCGAATGCGTCGGTTCCGAAGTTCACCGTGATTATTGGCGGCTCGTACGGCGCCGGAAATTACGGGATGTGCGGTCGCGCATTTCAACCTCGGTTCTTGTGGATGTGGCCGAATGCTCGCATCTCGGTCATGGG
>JAYSST010000265.1:0-1658 GCA_043720435.1 Bdellovibrionales bacterium | reverse complement strand
TGGTATGAATCCGTACGTGAGTTTGTGCATCATGAAGATCCTGCCCTTCTCGTTCACTTTCTGAAGTCCGAAATAAGTGGTCAGGTCACCGTTTGGCTCGATGTAAGTTTCGTCGGTCAAGGTGGTTTCCTTATCTTCTGGACCGTCGGCAGCGTGGTGGTTCCCAAAATAATCGGCCCGATAGAGCTCACGAATCCGAAGCGAAACGCTCCCACTGATCCATCCTAGAGACTGCCGTCCAAGAGATACCTGAGTCAGAATTTTTCGCGTTGGCGCCTCGAAACTGTGTGGAGCGTCTAGATTCGCAGTTACTTCGACGGTACCACCGTCAATGCACTCGGTGATTACTGGAACTTCGGCATCAGCTTTCGCCGGGAATGCAGGAGTCGCCGTGTGATGAACAGCCGCTCTCTGTAAGACGCCGTTCGCATCTTTCATTTCTCCCACCGCAAACGCCGTTAAACCTTTAAGCTGGTAGCGTCCGCTCTTACCCATAAATTGAGCCTGCATATCCACCAATTTAGTTCCCGTCCGGTTCAGCGATGCTGGGGCCGCACATTTCGTTTTCAAAGCCAACGCTTGAAGCGTATTCGGATCTGCGACGACAGCGTCCTCTTTCTTCTCGCAAGCGGCGAGTGCCATCGGAAGCGTGAGCGCTGCGACCAGGATGCGAGACTTTGCGAAACGAAGCTTATTCATTGCGAGACTCCAAAGCGTTGATAGGCAATTGCGACGGCGACTCTTCTGCAAAACTCAGCGCTGCGCCCAAAACGTTTGTGCGCGAACCGAGGGTAAGGTTTTTGAAATGTAAGCCATTTTACGGCACTTGACCGGCCCGAGCGCGCGTTCTTAACTCTTGTGCATGACCTCGCGAAAAACTAAGTCTCCAAACGATTATCCCGAAGTAATGGCTCGCTTCCTCGCTGATCACAACAAGGTCATCGACGGTCTCGCCTTCTCGAAAAAAGAGAAAGGGCCCGAGTTGCGAAAGCCCGTGCGCGATAATCGAACTCACGCTGTCCCCGAGCTGAAAAAGATTGAAGCGAAGATCGGGTTCGAATTGCCGCCATCTCTTTTTAAATTTTTTCGGGAAGTCGGCAGCTTTACACTTTACGAATATGAAATCTTCCCGCTCGGCAATTTTGCAAAAGAGATCAAAGATTTTAAAAGTTGGATCAAAGAAGATCCACTGACCGTGAAATCGAAGAGCGCCGAAGCAGAACCAATCACAAGCGACGAACTATTTCCGTTCGCTGGATTTGATCTCGATAAGTTTTTAATCCACATCGAGAGCGGAAAAGTTTATTTCTGGGATCACGAAGAGTGGTCGCAGCTGAGGCTAATTGGAACTTTTGATCAGTGGCTCTCGAGCTTTCTTCAAGAACGCCTTCAAGGTGTTAAATCGTACTACAAAAAGTAAAAAGTTATGACTGTGCTCGAACAATAGGAGCGGGTAATGCCGCGCTTCCCCGAGGCTAGCGCTCAATCGAAACAGCAGACTTTTTTCTATATATAAGAACTGTAAGACCGATCAAAACGAGAACCGTTGCGAGGACAAACTTTCCGGTCAGTGGTTCATCTTTCAAAAGCCATCCCAACCACACCGCGATGACAGGATTCACCAGCGCGTAGGTACTGACCAAGTGAGGCTCAACATT
>JAYSST010000264.1:0-1660 GCA_043720435.1 Bdellovibrionales bacterium | reverse complement strand
GGAAAATTTCAGGATAGATGTCGCACGAGAGTCAGCTAACGAGCCGACTTTCCGCAGCTGTAGCTGACTTACTTTCTTCTTTCAATGCATTTAATTTGACTATCTCGACGCGGTCCCAGTTTCGCGTTCGGCCCGACCAGCGCGACGGATTTTTCTTCTTCGCGGATTCGTAAATCTCCGATCGTTTTTCTAGAATCTTCTTGTCGAGACCGTCGTGTCGCGACGACGGCGTTACGAACTTAATTCCGCTATGAAGATGCTCGGTGTTGTACCAGTTGACGAACGACGTGACCCACGCAATCGCAGCTTCGATCGAATCAAACGGCTTTGTCGGATATTGCGGGCAATATTTTAATGTTTTAAAAAGCGATTCCGAGAACGGATTGTCGTCGCTCACCGAGGGTCTCGAGAATGACGGCACAACGCCGAGCTTTTGCATTGTGACGAGCATCATCGCACCTTTCATCGGTCCGCCGTTGTCTGCATGAAGTGAGAGCTGCTTCTTCTCGATGTTTGCTTCGAAACAAATCTCAGTCAAAAGCTGCGATGAAAGGTCCGACGATTCTCTTTCGTGAACGCGCCAGCCGACAATTTTTCTCGAGAACACGTCGATGAACATGTAGAGGTAAAAATATTGACCGCGAAGCGCCGACAGCAGATACGTGATGTCCCAGCTGTAGACTTCGTTCGGCCGAACCGCGTGAAGTGCCGTCGGCGGCTTCACGCTTCTCGGCTTTGATTTGCCTCTATGATTCAAAATCTGATTCGCTTTCATCACGCGATAAAAAGACGATTCTGACGCAATAAATTCGCCGCGATCCGCAAGTGTCGGCACAATCTGGTGCGGGCTCTTGTTGATGAACTCCTCGCTCGTTGCGATTGCCAACATCGTCTGTCGCTCAAGAACAGTCAGTCGATTGCTTGGCGCCGTCGTAGGACCTTTTCGGCCATCTTCAAGCACCGGCAAAAGCAGCCAGCGCTGAATTGTCCTTTTGCATGCGCCGACCGTTTCACACGAGTCAGCGTGCGTAAGACCTTTCGACGTACCTTCGTTCACCAAACATAGAATTTTCTTTCGATCCACGACGCTCACTTTTTCTCGGCTTCGCGTGTCGCCCAAAATAGATCGGCTTTTTTTTGGAGCATCATCCGAACCGACGCTTCGGCCAACGCTTTTTCCATTCGCGCAAGATCGTGTTCAAGTTCTTTAATCCGCCGATCGCGATCGTCGCGCTTTGCCATCTGTGGCTTCGCACGAGCCTTATCAAGCGACTTCATCACGTCACCGCGCCACTCGTTCACCTGATGACTGTAAAGACCTTCGCGACGAAGATAGAGGCCGAGGTCGGTCTCGCTCAAACCGCTCGTCTCGTTGATCGATTTCAATTTCGCTTCGGCCGACCACGACTTCGCTTGGGAACTTTTCTTCATGCCTGGCAATGTAGCACGAGCACGAAGCCAATTCCCGACGGTCGAGTGACCGATACCTTCTCGTTCACAAACTTCACGAACCGAAACGTCACCTCGACTGAGAACCTTCTGAACAATGCTGTCTTTGAACTCTTTAGAAAAACTCTGACGCGTACTCACTTAAAACTCTAAACTCGCCCACCATAATTTTCGGGTTCAGCTCGCACGACATCTTTCCTGAAACAGGGGG
>JAYSST010000263.1:0-1661 GCA_043720435.1 Bdellovibrionales bacterium | reverse complement strand
GCAATGTCATGAGCTCTGGGAAACGCTCGAATCCATGATGCAAATGCGTGTTTACAATCAGCAAACGTCCAAGTCGCTCGTGCCAGACGCTTTTCACCTGCGCATAGCGCTGCTCGGTGAGGTGAAAACTGAGCGACTCTCCGCTGAATCCGGGCGACCCGCTAAGGCGGATGTACTCGGGAATGTCGACATCGTCTTCACGTTCTCTCGCAGGACGCACGTCTCCCCGAAATAGCAGGCCGAGACCCGTTGCGAGATTCTCTGGAAATCCGCGCGACAATAATTTCAGTCCACCTTGGTCGACACGACCGGTGAATGTCCCGCCTAAAACTTGTCTCAACATGCGCCCACGCACTGAGACGGGATTCAATTCCTGAAGCAGTAAAATATGCGGATCTAAATCACGGAAAATTTTGAGCGTTTCGCGAAAGCGATCTTCTCGGCGATCGCTCGATTCGAATTCTCTGAAACGTCTTACACCACGCCCAGCCAGGCCGTGCCACACGTTAAACGTAGCGACTTTCAAGCTGAGGGAACTATCCACGCGAGACTTTATGTCGTGCGATTATGAATCAACTGACGAACACCCGATTCAAAAGCGACTTCGATCTTCTCGGCCGTTGCAACAGTGACGAAGCCAAGTCCGAAGGTCGGATGTTGAACAGCAGCCGCGACGATGAAGCTTTGTTTCATTCCGTAAGGAACAACGCTCGCAACACCGATTTGCTTTTTCAAGCTTTCGTACTGCTTCACGTAATCGGCTTTTGTATCGGCTTCTTTACGTGCTGCCGTCTCGGCCTTTTTTTCAGCGGATGCAAGTCGACGCTTTTCGGCCGCAGCCTGAAGGCCCGCTGTGTTTCGCGGTTTCTTCTCTTTTGGTTCTTTAGCTACTTTGTCGCCTGCAGGTGTATCGCCCGCCGCTTTGTCCTTAGCCTTAGCCTTCGCCATCGTGCCTCCATTTGAATCGCCCAATCGGAATGTCTTCGATCGACCACAAACCTCACACCGCAGTTTCGCCGCGTCCGCGCTTAAATGCGTCAGAACTTTGAAAAAACGCTCGGCTTCACAGAATGAACATTCGAGTGAAATGCTGCGTGCAACAGCTGGAAGCTCGGCTTTTGCGGCTTTGCCTTTGAGTGTACTGGTTCGGTCAGTTTCAGACATGAACGCCTATCCTACGATTTGCGCGCCCTTGCGTCACGAGGCAATTGCGCCGGGGCACCGCTTAAAACACAGATAAAACCCATAAAAATGGCAGTTAAGGCTTATGCGAGACGAATTGTCTGGCGACCCTGCTTACTTTCGATGACGAGATAGACCTTGGTCCCCTCAGCCGCCGACTGGGCGCCGAGCAGGCTCGCTTGAGGCAACAACGCTTCGGGAGTTACTCCGAGCGCTTTTGCGATCTTCACCACAGTTTTGTGCCGGGGGCGATCCGTTTTGTATTTCAAAGTGTGGATGTTTGGTTGTGCGATCCCAAGCGCTTTAGCGAGTTCGCTATCGCTCATGCCTTTCGACTGCAGAGTCATAACCAATCGCTCGCCGAAAGCTGTCAGTCCGCGGTCTTGAGCACCGGCGGAAGCAGACGATACGTGCGTCGCCTGTTGCTCGGCGACTCGTGAAGCCGACTTTGAATTCGATTTCGATTTCGACAGTCCCGC
>JAYSST010000262.1:0-3988 GCA_043720435.1 Bdellovibrionales bacterium | reverse complement strand
AATGTATTGAATGACCTCTGGCAGGCTTCAAACGCTTTCGACTTTAAAACCTGCATCCGCGATGAAGTTGCCAAGCGCGGTGGCGCCACTGCATTCGTCATGCAGTGGTTGAACAACCGAATTTAGAATTATTTCGCAGGTTCCATTCTATGGAGCACCGGCGCCTGCACAATCGAGTCGGGCTCGAGAGTGAATATTCCCGGGAAGCTCGGAATTGCTGTCTTAAAGACTGACATCAGGCGCTGCATTGGAAGCTCCCCAATGTTCACATGATTTGGCAAGTCACTAAGGCTTTGCGGCCGTGCTTCAATCATGCGAACCATACGAGCGAAATCCGCACGACTTCGCAACGTCATGATCAAGTATGGATGGTTCTCGAGTGCGGTCGGGTCGTTCATCACTTCTTCACCGATCATCTGCGAGAACTGATAGTAGCGCTCTTCAACCTGCAGTGGTTTTTTGCTGACCGCTCCTTCGCACAAAAAGAGTCCACGACGCATGCGATTCAATCTTTCAAGCAACGAAAGATTCTGCGGAACGGCTCGAACCAAGTAATGGAATTGATCTTCAATAAAGCTCTGGGACAGCTTGATGGTCGTGCAACGCTCGTACTGCCCTAGCGTCAGACGCATTCCTCGCAATTCGACCGAGATGCTCTGTTTGGTGTCGACTGAAGTATCTTGCGAAGTCGATTTCGAATCCGAACGGCTGATGTTCACGTTGACGCCAAGGACGTCGAGGAACTTTTCAGCGACGCCTAGTCCAGCGACTTTCAAGATACCACTCACCGTCGAAGTCGGGCTCCAGCCGTATGTAAACGACTGGCTCTTGCTCATGCTGTATGCGCTTCCCGCGCCCACACCAAGCGACATCAAGTTACCGCCGCGGCGCTCGCTATCGGCAAGTTCGAAGATGCGGATCTTTCGTTCGATACTTAGTACGCCTTCTGGGCGGAAGAGCGAACGCATGCACTCGTCGTTTAACATCGTTCGAGTCGATCGCGCCGCAGCCCGCTGCATGAAGCTGAGGGATTCTTCTTGTTTATCGTTTCGCTGGAGAATCAAGTCCTCGATGAATACCACGCAGAGCCGTGCTGCAACTTCTTGTGTCAACGGTTTCACACCGAACAAGATGTCTTTGAAGCCTGCAACGTCGACCGGTTTATTCTTCACGAGCTTCCGGTAGTGCTGCGAGAAAGGAGCCATCGCCGAAGTGCTAAATGACGTGTTGCCATCTATATTCGACATGCGTTTGATCAAATCGGCGAACGCGTTTCCGTTTGTCAAAACCGTGTTGTTTTTCGGCAAGGCAGCGTCTTGTTTGAGTATCTGTTGTTCGTTCTCAACAGCAGCATACTCAAAGTTTCCATCTTTCAATAGGTACGACAATTTCGCAGTTGCAGTCATGTGTGACTGATAATTTTTCTCGAGCAACGCCTGACGAGTGATCATATCGCCAACAGATTTGTCTGCGAGATGGCGAATACTTCCAAAAAACTTAGCTTCTTCGGCAAGCTCAGAAGGCGGAATCTTGTCTTTCTTTTTCAATTCGTCGCAATCAATCGTTTTGCAAAACGACTCTGACAAGTCATCCGCCGGACGCATCGACGACGAGAAGCCGTTCGAGTAAGCGACAACCGGACCAATAAACGTCCGTGACGGAAGTCCCGAGTTCTTTTCTATAAGCGAATCGAGCGGCCCGTCAAAAATGAGTGTCTTACGCTGCCCCGGCGAAAGCTTCGCCTCGTCGATCGTCGTAATCTCGATCATAAGGTTTGCGCGCAATTTTAGGATTCGGAAGTCACGGAACGCCATTTCGACTGGCGTTACGATCTGACCGCTGGCGACACGTACAAGCTTGCGCGTTGCCGTTACGAATTCGAGCGCATCACCATCGATCGGTTTGTAGTCTTTTTGAATCGCTACTTTCATTAAAAAGATACCGTCTCGAAGCGGTTCGTTCTTCATACGACCTTCGGTGAGCGAGCTGTATCGCAAAACCCGTGGCGTGAGCGTGAGGTTAAACTGCTTGAACATCTTTAAATTCAAAAAGTCGTCGACTTCGTACCGGAAGCCCTGGGTTCCCCACTGAAATTGGGTGACCAACAGCTCGGACTCGGGGCGCGGAATCAAGTTCACCTGCGCAATTGTTTGTTTCGTCATCCCGTCGCGAATATCTCGAGCAAAGGTGAAACCATTGTTGTCCCAAGGGTTAAATACGATCGCCATTCGCTTACTAAAGCCCGACGCATGACGAATACGAATCACTTTCAACATGAAACGTTCCTGTTGAAAATAAAAGTGATGGATCTTGTCGGTGAAGATTAATTCTCCCCGATTATTCGTCCGAACTTCATCGACCGAGCCATCTGACTTATCAACGAGGAACTCGATGTCACGTAGCGGAGCACCCTGTGCCAACGGATTTGTGACTAAAGTCAAAACGCGATATTTAATTGTACGTTCAGTGGTGGTCTCTGTCGAACGTGGGTCAATGATCGGTTCGGGCCTTACAACGGCCGGGGCGAACTCGAATTGCTCGAGCCGCGTGATGCCAGATGGCAAGTTCTTATTCACGCAAGAAAGCAAATCTGTTCCGCCTTTAAAATCTTTCGCGAACGAATCTTCTGGGAAGAGTCGTGGAATGTCCGGAGCGTCGACGCAATCGTTCGTCATTAAGTCGGGAGCAACGATGACTTTGCCATCGACGGTCGCAGTTGCGCCAGGAGCAGCTGCCGCAGTCGTTGGACGCACGGCTACTGGTGCTGATGGAAGCGGCGAAAGCGTCTGCCCACCAACGACATCCGTGCAATTCTGAACATATTTATGCGCATCGAACGTGCCTGGCGTACCTTTGTAGCTGTCAGTTCGTTCGAAACCGAACTTCATTCCTAGAAGTGCCGAATGATCTCCAAGCAGCCAGAGGCCGCTATACGGTGTAAGACCAATCGCATTGTCTTTCGGCTGAACGACGCCGACTAATTCAAGTTGACCGTACGAACTCATGTACTTAACGGTCATCTTCATTTCGTCTTGCAGGCGACCACCGATCATCTTCATCTCGTCGCCAGGACGAGACTTTGCAATGACGCTGCACTTGTTAGTTTTGTCGCCGGTTTTAGCGATAATCCAGAACTGCATCGCGAAAATGCCGTCCGCAAGCGCCAACGGTTCTTCTTCGCCTTTGACATTGTAGCGAAGAACTTTAGGTCCCATTGAGACGCTAAAATCGACCATTCCAGTGTCCGCACCGCCTGGATTATGGGTTGCACTCAAACGTAGATCGTTAATCCATAAGTGGCGGGCGGACCGCGAACCAGCTAACTCACCTTTAAGAGCCGCCGCATTGTCTTCCGGCTTTACAAGCTGCGATGCCGGTACAGGGAAGCGGCCACAGTCGCGAACCACGTCCGTTGCTTCCCATGGATTCAAGCAGATTTCTAATTCCCGCGCGCCAGTGTGCATGCCATCAGCCACGAGGATTCGTTTGATCGAAATATACTTGCCGTCGGCAAGACCATTGTAAGCAACTTTTTCTGACCAAGTCAGGCAACCAGTTCCGTCGGTTCTGCCTTGCATGGCAACGACAACGGCTCCCGGCGCACCGTGGATACTAAATTTATGTCCCTTGATAACTTCGTCGGTTCGCTTGTCTTTCACACAAGTCGAGAACTGAAACAATTTTTCCGTCGGAATCGAAAATCCCTGCATGTTTTTCGAGACAACGGCAGAGCCCTCAATCTTGCTTGTGAAGAACGTTGCGGATCCCTGACCGGCAATTTTCGCAGGATCTGTCCCGTTCGGATCAGCCGAACGTGCCGACGGTTTCATACATGCCGTCACCGACATCGCTAACACCGATAAAAGTGCAAGCATCCGGAAGCCCGAATACGATAAAGGACGGCTAATCTGAGAAAGCATTTTATAGCATTTCATAGAATGTCTCGAAACCAATCGTAAGGGTCTGCTGTCGGCTCTGATTAATATTG
>JAYSST010000261.1:0-1663 GCA_043720435.1 Bdellovibrionales bacterium | reverse complement strand
AAGCTGCCGAGACTTTCGCCGATCGACCGGAGGAATAAAAATAGATGTTTAGAATACCTTAGATACCCAGAAGGAATGCGACGAGCTGATCATTTGTTGATCCACGCTTGGCTATATATTTCATGTCAAAATGCAATTTCTCTTTCGGATACAAATCTACGAGTGATCCGCGCTTTAGGTCGGCGGCAATCATAAATTCGGGTAGCACAGAAGCGCCCTTACCGCGCAAAACCATCTCGCGATGCAGACCTAGATGATTACTCGACATTCTGATTCTCGTGTCGGGATATTTTTTTCGCATCATTTCGATTGTGGGAAATTTGTGATTTGAGAGGTCGTCAACTTCTCGAGAGCCGATGAAAAATTGAATCGTCTCCTTCGAATTTTTTTTCGCTGTCTGCACGACGACACGAAAACGAGTTGGTGTTCGATGAATAATTTCGAGATTGTCCGGCAACGCAGGCGCGTGAAAGAAAATTCCAACGTCGAGCTTACCTGTCGAAATCATCTGCAATAGCTGCGTCGCGGTCGAGGTATAAATACTTAGGTTCACCAGTGGAAACGCTTCTGAAAGTTTCAGGAGTTTTGCACCCAAGAGGTGGCTCGCGACGGGTTCGACCGCACCAATTCCAAAGGTGCCAGTCACCTCATTGGGCTTCAGTTCGAGTCGTTCCACCTTTTCGAGCTCGGCGAAAATCGCTTGGCAGTGGCGATAAACGAGTTGGCCAAAGTCTGTTAGAACATTACGCCTGCCGTCCTTTTTAAAAAGCGCTTTCCCAAGCTGTCCTTCAAGAGATTTGACCATCTTACTGACGACCGGCTGCTGTACGCAGAGTCGGTTTGCCGCGGGCGTTACCCCACCTTCGAGAACGACGAAATAGAAGTATTTGAGGTGACCAATTTCAATTTGCGGGCGCATGCGTCGTTTATTCCCATAAGGAATGCGATGTGGTCAAAATATTCCATCATGTCGGGTATGGAATTTGACGATGTTCGCTTAGCCTTAATCTAAAGGTGCTTTTTCAGTGTGTGCGTAGCCTTCATTGCCACTTATGTGGTTCAGAAAGGCGATTGCGCCGACGGGAACCCCAAAAGTAAACAGGAAAGGCGACAGTACAGAATTTCGCACCATTTCGAATACCGGAATCGCAATGCTAAAAATTTGAACATCGTAATCTTCAGTCGCCCAATTCAAACGAAATCTCAGCACTCCGATCAACGACAGAATAATCCAACCAAGCCAATATTTAGGACGAAGCAAGAGCGCTCGATACACGGCGTATGTGCTAACGACCATCGCTGCAATTCCCATGATCAGAAGAAGAAACGAACGCATTCCGTTTTCGGTAGGCAAGAATGCAACAGCTGTCCGCGCAGTCTCAACGCTATCACTCACTGTCATGCTCATGATGAACGGTTTTGATTTTGACCAAGATGAGAGATCGGACATTGTGTTGAGAAGATTTTCCGAATCGTCGGAATACTTCAGCAAAAACGTTGAGCTGATCACGGGATGATCGCCGATTTTGCCTTCGATTGATCCGAGATAAGTCGACTTTTGAAGGGTGCGTTCACCTTTGCGCAGGATATTCGACAGCTCTTCAAGTTTTGCGTCGGTCATGACGTCGGGCAGAGAAAATAAGACTCGAGCCTTGAGCGGATC
>JAYSST010000260.1:0-3992 GCA_043720435.1 Bdellovibrionales bacterium | reverse complement strand
GGCTTTTTGAGCGGCAGGTGTGAAAGGCTTGTACGACGACTTCGCGTTTTGCGCCGGCGGGAACTCCTAGTACTTCGAAGGCATCCCAGGTGTGTCCGTTCCAGTTGAAAAACACATTCAGCTGACGTTCGAGAACCTGCGGTTCTTCCTCGTCGAGTCGCTTGAGCGCCGCCGCTCCGTAGTCGCCGCCCGATGACGCTCGAACGGATCCCGTGATCCGCGGTGCAGCGGGTTTCGAAGAATCGGTCTTCAAACGATTCACGCGATGTTCTGGAGGAATTTCATCATACGCGGTCGAACGACGTGGTCCCGTGAGATTTAGATGCGGCCCTTTACGATCTCGTCTTCCGAAGGCAAGCGAAAGCCCGATCGCCGTGACAATCAAGGCGTTCAAAGCTACGACATCGTCGAGGCTAAGCTGGGTCACTGTTTACGTTCTCCGAATCTCTGTTTGTCTCGCGACCTAACGTCGTGACACTACACATGACTTTTCGGAGAACCACCGACTCGACTGAAGCCGGCCGTGTCTCGCTTTGAGACAAGCGACAGAATAAAGCTTGGAATTTTAGAAATGGAGCACTCATGGCCACGATTAATCCCTTTGAGCAACAACGTCCCATCGAAGGAATCTCAAAAATCATCGCAGTTTCCTCTGGCAAGGGCGGCGTCGGAAAAAGCACAGTCGCAGTGAATTTGGCTGCAGCACTCGCCCGAAAAGGTTTGAAAGTCGGTCTGCTCGACGCCGACATTTACGGTCCGTCGCTTCCACGCATGTCGGGGACGCTCCACCAGAAAGTAGAACTCGGCGAAGATAAAAAACTTCAGCCGCTTGAACGTTTTGGCGTCAAGCTGATGTCTATCGGGTATTTGATCGATGAAGACCTCGCCGTCGTTTGGCGCGGACCAATGCTTTTCAAAGCAATGGATCAATTCCTTCGGGACGTCGCGTGGGGAGAACTTGATTACCTATTAATTGACCTTCCACCAGGCACCGGCGACATCCAATTATCAGTTGCGCAAAAAGTTCCGCTGGCTGGAGCGATCGCAGTTTCGACACCGCAAAACGTGTCGCTCACCGATGTGAAAAAAGCGATCGACATGTGGGCGCGAGTTCAAGTGAACGTCATCGGCGTTGTCGAAAACATGAGCTGGTTTGTTCCACCCGGCTCCAAAGAAAGAGTTCAATTGTTTCCTAAAGGTCAGCTCGACTCGTGGTTAGCCGAGCGCGGAATTCCGAAACTCGGAGAGATCCCATTTACGCAATCCGTCGGCATCGGCAGCGAAGCCGGAATCCCAGTCGTCGAAAGCGACCCAACGTCTGAAGAAGCCCTCCCCTTCATAGCGATCGCCGGAAGAATTCTCGAGGCCTAAAAAAAGGGTACCTGCTACCTTTTTGCATAAAAATGCAAAAAGGTAGCAGGTACCCTTTTTCGGGAGAGTGCCGTCGCTTACTTCGTTTTCTTAACGGACTTCTGACCTTCGGCAGTTATCTCGAAATTAGGCTTCTGCGGCACCGTCGAAATTAATTCAGATTTTGCTTCGACCAATCGACGTGCATCCGCACGTGCAGCGTACGTCGCTTCGCGCGCTTTCGATTCTTTCACGATCTTTTCCATTCCAGGAGCCAACGGTTGATCAAGGGTTTTCAACATCTCTGCAATACGGTTCACGTTTGAAATGTAATCAGTAATTAGCAGCTGGTTCGAGTCCATCAACGGCGTCATTTCGCCATCTTTCGATGGCAATACGCGGAGGTACTTGTTTACTTCCATAGCTGAAAGATGCTTCAGCGTAATAATTAGTGTTACGTAGCGCTCTGGTTTGACGGACTTAATTTCGGTCAACGTCTGAATACTGCTTCGCTGCGCGTTTCGAGATGCCATAACGACATAGCGACCCTCGCGTTCAACAATCGCATAGCCGTTCAGTGCAAGCGAGGTCGACATGAGGTCAAACGCTTCGTCGAGACTTACAGGCTCTGGAGCAAATACGGAAACTCGTCCGCGAACACCTGGATCAACAATAAAAGTTTTCTGCGAGGCTTTCGCAAATGTCTCGATCATATTCGTAATCTCATGATCTTTGAAATTAACTTTGATTTTCACATCTGACGAAAACGAAGGAATCACCTCTGCTGCAATCGCAGAGTACGCTGCTAGGAAAACCGAACCGAACAAAATCACCATCGCTGCTTTAAACGAAGCACGCTTCAAAGAATTCACTTAAAACTCCTCACTGTCATCGATTCGGCATCCATTGACGAATCACTTGAACAGATTCATCAAGATACTTTGCATGAGGACAGGCGCGCCAGTCCGGCCGCGATGAGTTGCGAAAGACCCACTTTGCAACTGGACGTAAAATTCGTCTCATTTTGAGACCATCTCCCTAGCAAAAAACATGAAACAGGTTGATCAAAGTCCTGTCTTAGCAACGAATTCAACACTCTCGCCTAGCAAACGCCGATGAATTACCTAGTGAAAATGTTCTTTGCCGCTACACTTTTTGTCAGCGCGTTTTTGCCGTTTGGTTTGCAAGCTGCAGATCAGTCGGCGTTTTGCATTCCCCAGTTCTCGCGGCTCGGACAAGCGTCGAATGACGTACAGGTACAAAAGATTCTTGCATCGGATGTTGCGGAACAAGCGCTTCTTGCGAACGACATGCTTCGCGTCCAAGCGTTCGACGATGCTCGAAAGCTAATCGCTGGTACTTCGTACATCCAGAAATCCACCCTCAACTCAGCCAATGCACTGGTGCATGGTATGCGAGATCAGTTAAAAGAGGCCGGATATATCGTTCGCGTCGAACTCCGTCCCTCCCTCACTTATAAATCTGGCGGGAATAGTGCCGAGATTCCAGAACGAGAGGTATTGATTGTCTCGGCTGGTACAGCGAAGGGGAAATTTGCACGTGAACTTCGACGTTTCGACAAGGATACCGCCGCAAGACTTCGAGACCCACGGCTTCCTAAGACCGTTGCAGAAAAGCCTTTCGGTGTTAGCGTGGACCCGCTCATGTCGATTGCGCTCGGAACACGCGGCCACTTTTCGGTTAATCGATCGTACGGATTTGGCGCCGTCCTATCGCCAAGCCTTTTCGCCGAAAGCGAAGAAATTGCGAGCGAAATTCTTCGCCACGAATTGCGACACTCAAAATCTTACTTCGACCGCATGACCGGTCGGACGACGATCAATCGCGCCAATATCGATGGCTTGAGTTACACCGCAATCAATCCGGACACGTTTTACGCGAAGGGATTCTCAGTTGAAGAATTATATGCATCCGAATCAAACATTCGGACCGCCCAAGCAGATCTCGGTAAACTCACCGAAGTTATGAGCAAGGCAATGACATCGACCGATCCTCCCTCTGAGATGGAAAAGCGCACCTACATAAACAAAATGAACGAGATCCGTGCGCGCGGCCTGGAGCATGCCGGTAAAATCTCGACGCTAAATAAGGTGACGCTCGAAGAATTGCAACGTGCTCGCTCGCGCCTAGCCGATCCTCTTTTATCTCCAGACCAGCTTGCAAAAAGGCTTTCGATTTTCCAAGACGAAATGAATCCGGGAGTGCGGCGGGTCGCAATCGCTATCGATGAAGATCCATCAATCAGTGGCGCCATTCTTCGCATTTGGATTCCTGAAAACGTCACCGCGAAAGGCAACGAGGCGATTCGGGAATACGCGGTAAAATATTGTAACGATCTCGAGAAGCATACGAAGGAAGTCGAAAAGAAAAACGCCATACGCATGATGGATCTGAAACGAGATCCGATGTCGCGACTGAAGACACCTGTGCTAGACGCCACCACTCCGTAATCTCAATTTCAGACATTTTCCATAGGCAAAATGACGATCCCGTCTCATCTTGTGACCAACGCTTTTGAAAATTTGGGTTCTCGGTTCGGCGGCGTTATGATGAAGACACGCGATGATTACGGAGTTTCATCGGCATCGACAGAAGGAGTAATCACACATGAGATCGCAAAT
>JAYSST010000259.1:0-1666 GCA_043720435.1 Bdellovibrionales bacterium | reverse complement strand
AGAAAGGTCAAAGAATCTCTATTCATTCATGGAAAATCTGCTCGATCGATGGAGGTAAATACAGTTTTTTCCCTAACTCAGCGCTGTTCGAGTAAAGGGGTGAACACTCTCGACTCACAATCTCGAGGCCAAGCTCGCGAAAGGAAGCCCAGAATGGAACTGCTCAAAGGCGTTCTAAAACCAAAGATGCTCTCGCTCTTGCTGCTGGCAAGCCTGCAGCAGTACGCCGCCGCCGCAGAACCACTGCTGCATCATGCGCAAGTATTCATGAACTCGGTCTATTTAAATTCGCGAGTTCAAGCCCCGCGGATTGGTCTCGCTGCGATTCACACTAATCTCGCGCACCCGTCGCTTTTAGAACGGTGGGGCATCCTTTCGTCGGATGCGGCTGCGTCCTACAACAGCATAACCAATACTCTGGTTCTTCAACCCGAGATGACAGTCCACGACAGCACGTACGGCGAAGAGCGACTTGCAAGCTTGCAGGAAATTCGAAATGCGACTGGTACAGCCGCGCGAGTGGCGGCAGGAACTATTTTTCACGAGATGTCGCACGCCGAATTCGACATCTATGTTGAAGAAGGAGCTGAAGATTACGATCGGGCGCTGATGGCCGTTCTTAAAGCCGAAATGCCTGCGTTGATTTCGGCGAACGATGTTTCGGCATTCAAAGCGTTCGCACTACCTTCAGAAATTTTCGCATATTATCGTGAAGAACTCTTCTCGATGATTCTCAACGACACCGCCGAGATCAAACTCGCGAACGGACTCGATCCCGATTTGAACACCTGTACGCCGATCCGACAGATTCCGAACATCGCGCGGAATTTTTCGCCGACCAGCGTGCCTTACTCGAAGCGAGTTGAATTGCGCCAAGCGTGGGTTTCGGGCACGTTCGTAAGCCTTGGACTCGATCCCGCAGCCCTTAAGCGTTTGAACGACGCGCTCTTTGCGCATGCGAGTGCGACGATGGAGTTTCCCGAGAGCCGAGCGGAATTACTTAAAATACTTCGTCAAGATTCGAGCATTCGCGCTGCCATGGCGACTTGCCGTGGGTTGCGGCCGCAGCCGTGAACGCGCCACCAAGCGCAAGCACGAGGTTCACGCGAAAGATTTTACTCCTCGGAGCTGGCGAACTCGGCAAAGAACTCGTCATCTCGCTAAAACGCCTCGGCCAGACAGTCATTGCCGTCGACCGATACGCGGGCGCCCCAGCCATGCAGGTTGCGGACGGATTCGAAGTGATCAACATGCTTGACGGAGCTGCACTCGAGACCGTCGTTCGAAAGCACAAGCCTGATCTCATCGTCCCAGAAATTGAAGCGATCCGAACCGAGAAGTTGCTTGAGTTTGAGAAACGCGGATTTACCGTCATCCCGTCAGCGGAAGCCGCGCACCTGACGATGAATCGAAACGCTATTCGCGATGTCGCCGCCAACGAATTGAAACTGAAAACCGCAAAATTTTTGTACGCCGAAAGTGCAGAACAATTAGTCGCCGCTTCTGCAAAGATCGGTTTTCCGAATGTCGTAAAACCGGTGATGTCGTCTTCCGGTAAAGGGCAGTCGGTCGTAAAGCGCGCGAGCGAAGTGACAAAAGCGTGGGAGTATGCGTGCGATGGCATGCGTGGCGACACCAAGCGAGTCATCGTCGAAGAATTTATCCC
>JAYSST010000258.1:0-4002 GCA_043720435.1 Bdellovibrionales bacterium | reverse complement strand
CGCCGGTGCCAGTGATTCCCTTTTCTCCGCGAATAGCCGTGATGCCGCGAGCGCTCACCGAAGTCGAGAGAAGATTAAGTGGACTCACTGAACCGTTGCCGAGTTCGAACTGAAACTGAACTGCTGTTGGGTCGATCTCTGGAGCGCCTGCGCCGTTGATCTTCCAACGAAACGCTTGGATGAAGTAGTTCGAGTTTGTATCGAATGCTTCAGCGATACTCGTGATTCGAATACGAACTTTGTCTTCTTGCAGAACGCCACTGTAATAGTATGTCGTTGCTTTGCCGCCAAGACGAACTGATGTCGAGTCGAAGCTTGTGCACTGTGCCTGCGCTTCGCCACCGCTGATCAGCGTGTTCGACGCGGAAGGTCCGCTACCGCTAAAGCCGCTTGTTGCTCGTGGAGTCACGTTCGATCCACACGCACTTAACAGAGCCAGTAAAAGTCCGATCGCACCGATGCGAACTACTTTGTGCTCCATGATATTCGTTTCGAAATTGAGTGTGTTCATTTTCAAACCCCCGTTTAAAACATTCCCCTACTGACATATGTAGGTAGAGCAACGAGCAGGCCAAAACCTAGACTCCGAAATACTTCGTTGGCTGAGCATTACGCGGGGTTAGCCGGGTTAAAGCTTGATTTGTTGTTTCAATTTGAGACGCTGGAGTCTCGGCTCACTAAAAGCGCGGGCCAAGCAAAAAGGCGCAATTTCGTCAGCTGGATTACCTCTAAATTTGCGATCAGGAGATCATCGATGAGTGCGGTTTCGGTAACTAGCGACAACACCAAAAGAAATTCACATTGCGTCTCATCTTTCGACACATGCTTAGGTTTGATTCGAAAGTATGATGCCGCCCTGTTGGCTTTTGCGCTCGCTGCGGCCACCGTCGCGTGCGCCTCTGGTTGTGCCTCTGGCCCGCCACGCACCGCAGACCCACTTCCCCCAGGGGCAAAGAGCGAGTTCGTGTCTGTAAAGGTCAAAGGGCCCATCGAGCTTCGTCTGAAAGCACAGGCCAAAACGTCCGAGACGGTCGACTATTATCATGTGTCAGCTTCACGAGCGTTTGAAGGCCAAGAACTTCGCCATGAAAAAACCGAGACCCTGACTTTTACTGCGCAGGCGGAAACAACGAAGGCAGAGACCATCAAAAGCGATACTTCCGCCGCGGGCGAACGATTCACGCAGGCCATAACGGTTTTGAAAAAAGATGGAACAATCGGTCTTCACGATTTTGCCATGCCTGAAATTGGAGAACGTCTCGAGCTTATCACCGACTCTCGCGGCAAAATCTTAAAAGCCGGTGACTGGCCAACAAATTCGATTTTCTACGTTCCGCCCGTTTCTCTTCCCGAGGACCCGGTGGAAGTCGGTGATACGTGGACGATGCAGTCGACCTGGCTTTCGCTACAAGACATGGTGCCTTACGAACTCGACATGGTTTCGATTTTAAAAGGTTTCGTGAAGTGCGGAGACGACACCTGCGCTGACATCGAGGTCAATGGCAACGTCGCGATGCAAGGATCGTTGAAGCAAGCGCTCGTGTTTCGAAGCGAGTGGCGGGGACGATTGTTATTTGCCATTAATGCCGGCACCGTCTCGTGGTCGCGCGTGAATAGCGAAGAGCTTTTCGCTTATGACAAGGTCTATCGAACGGTTGGCTCATGTCTCGAGGCAGCCTTGAGAGAGCCCGGAAAATCTTCGGTCATCGTCGGTGACGCCAAACCGACCTGCCAGGGGTTTACTCCGCCGACAGCGATGCGCTAGCCCGTTTCAGCGATGCGTGGAACAATAGTACTGAAATAATAGCGATGCCGCGAAGGCCATCGAGGTGGGGGCGGTGTCGCGAAGGCTCGGCAATTGTCAAAGTTTGCATCTAGTCTTTCAGCTCGGCCCACGTAACGCCGTCGCCGCCGCTTTCAGGACCGGCCGCACGCCACTTTTTTACGTATACCGAGCGCGAGAGATGTGCGCGGACGGCGCGTTTTAAAACCTCGGTTCCGTGTCCGTGAACAATCTTGATTCGATTTTCGCTTCCTAACGAAGCGGCATCGAGCTGGGTCTCGAGCATCCTTAACGCCTCGTCCGTGTTCTTGCCGCGAACATCAATCGTGCGTTCCGTATCCTGAAGGGTGACGTGCACCCCTGATGAACGGCGCAGCGCGGACTGTGTCGGATTGACCATACTCTGCGACGGTCGCAGTTGATTCCAGTGCACGAAAAGCCGCATCGAATTCGCGAGCACGAGAATTTCGCCCTTGGAATTTCCTTTGCCCTGCACGAGGCCTTCGCTGCCGATCGACGGAACAAAAATCTTCGAGCCCGGCGGAAAAACCTTTTCGAATTCTTCCAACGACTCGATCTTCTTTCGAGCGGACGCAGATCCCGCAGGCGACGCCTTTACGATCTCGGGCAAATTCTGTTTTACTTCTTGGAGCTTCTCGTGCTTTTTAAAAATGCTTTCGACTTGCGTGAAGTCGAGCATCTGGTCGATCTTGCGCTCGGTCTTTTTGATCGTGCGATCGAGCCACTGATCTTTTTCACGCCGAAAAAGTGCGACGAGCTCCATGTACTTGCGTTTTGTCTCTTTGGCAATGCTCATCTCTTTGATGAGATCGCGTCGCAACGTTAGCAATTCTTCCTTCATCGCTTCCAGATCATTCAAATTCTGCTGGCGGGCGCGCATCTCGGGGCTCAGATAATTCACCGCACGGTCGACAACCGCGTCGTTGACACCAACACGTCGAGCCGTTTGCAAAGCCAAACTTTGCCCCGGAATACCCATCAGAAACTGATAAGTCGGCATGCCGGATTTCTGGCTGTACTCGAGCGACCCGTTGATGATTCCGCTTTCAGGAGTCCAGCCGGTTTTTAATGGACCCAAGTGAGAAGTCACGACACCAAAAACTCGATGCTCGGCGTAGCTCTCGAGGAAGCTACGCGCGAGAGCCGAGCCCTCTTCTGGATCAGTCGATCCGCAGATCTCGTCGATGAGTAAGAGCTGGTCGGGGCCGCGATACGCCAACGCTTGGTTGAGAACGGTAACGTGAGCAGCAAATGTAGAGAGCTCGGTGTTAACGCTTTGATCATCACCGACAGCGATGTGCAAACCTTGAAAGAAGGGAAGTGTTGAACCATCCTCCGCGCAAATCTGAAGTCCACAGCGAGCCATCTGCGCTGCAAGTCCGACGCTTTTTAACAAGACCGTTTTTCCACCAGCGTTCGGACCCGACAAAAGCAAAATTCGATTGTGACCCGAGAGTTTCACCGAGTTTGGTATCACTTTCGATTGCCCTGTGCTTCTTAAAATCAAAACCGGATGCCGAACGTCGCGAAGATCCATGACATCTTTCGAAAATTTCACCGCGCGCGCTTCGAGAATATCCGCGAGTTTCGCTTTCGCAAAGACCACATCGGCGTCTAAAAGCGCATCATACGACGATGAGAATCCCAAAACCTGCGATTTGAGATAGCGTGAAAGAACGGTCAACAACCGTTCGATTTCATCCTCAATTTCCACTTCAATTTGTCGCAGCCGGTTGTTTAGCGGAACGACATCATCAGGTTCCATGAAAACAGTTTGCTTGGACTGACTCGAAGCATGAATGATTCCTGGAAATGCGTGCTGCATTCCCGATTTTACTGGAATGACCCAGCGGCCTTCGCGCGTGGTCACAAATCGTTCTTGAACAACGGGCTCCATCTCGTGTGCCTTGACGAGACGATCTAGCGTGTTGTGCAGCATTTTTGTGTGATTTGTTCGTTCACGATAAAGATGGTTCAGCGCTTCGCTCGCGTCTGGGCGAATTTCTCCGCTTGGAGTCATCAACTGGTCAATTTCAGAAAGCGGAGCTTCTGCTTTCATTAGCTTTTGCTTCACGGACTGAACCCAAGGTTCATTTTCGCCTTGGCCGAACGGTCGCAAAACTTCGCCCAGAGCTACGACTTCGATGCAAAACCGACGTACGTCGCGCAGCTCGACCGTTTGCAGAACGGCGTCGCGC
>JAYSST010000257.1:0-1670 GCA_043720435.1 Bdellovibrionales bacterium | reverse complement strand
GCGCGGCCTCAATATCCGGACGTGAATGCGTGCGATTCGGCATTTCCCATTTCGCAATTAGAGCTGCATTCATCACGTCGAGCGCGTCTGCCACTTTGTCGGAGTTGACTCCGCGTACGCTATTGAATTGCAGGCGGGCCGAGCGTTCTTCTTCTTCAGCCATCTTCAGATCGAGTTCTCGCGCTTTTAACTGCGCCGTCGATTGCAATCCCTCGGACCGATCCGAAAGTGCCAAGTTTACGCGACGCTTCGACCAGTCGAACATCGATTGCGCTCGAGTCATTGAGTCTTGTGAAACCTTGAGTGCTTCGCGTGCAAGTGCCAGTCGCCAATAAGCTGCTTCGGCTTCAACCACGACGGCTTTCAGTTGCGCATCTTCGGCACCTGCTTTTGCTAAAGCGGCCAGTCGACCCGCATCGATTTGCCCAACGGTTTCGCGTCCCCAGAAATTTCTCCAGAGGGGAATCGTCGCTTCAATTTGTGGACGAGCTTCAAAGTAGGTGGGGCGAAAACCAACGAAGCTGGTGTCGATCGAGCCGTACGTAAACTTGGTTGTAATGCCGTTACGAAAGTTTTGTCCGATACCTGCCGTGTAACTATTTGTTTCAGCACGTTGGTACGGAAGAAAAGGCGAAGGCTTTGCGTCCGACACAATCGACACGTTTGCAAAGAGGTAGGGCGCAAGCGCGAGTCCGGATTCATCAGCATAACCTTGGGCCGCACGACGATTCATTTCTGCCGATTTATAAGCTTCGTTTCCCTGCGCGACCTGACTCATGAATGTTGCGAGGCCAAGCGACGATTGCATTTCCGTGACAGGACGAGCCTTCATCGTTGCTGGCTTCGCGCTGGGCGCAGCGGTTTGTGCGTCGGCCTCAGCCGCGAAAAGAATTTGCGTCGCGAGAATAATCGCCGTCGCCATGACGAAAAGTGCCCACAGTTCTGTTCCGTGCTTTTTCATATATTTCATGACTCCTGAGATCCTGATGAGGGGTGCTGTCCAAGTGCGGCGACCGACATGTCGGTCCATGCGGTCAAAACCTCTTCTCGATATTTCGAGTCCTTGATTGACGGAAGTCCGAGCAGCGCGCGTTGCGGTTCGGAATTAAGCATATGAATCAGCGAGCCGAAGATAAGCGCAGCCAATGTTTGAGCGTCTTTGATTTTACGAGTGAGCTTCGACTTCTCCGCCGATTTCAAAAAATCAACGAATGTCATAAACACTTTTAAAAAACTTTTCCGAAAAACCTCTTCACCAATCGCGGTCATCCGTTCGACATCGCGATGAATAATTTTGCAGAGATCAGGTTCGCGAACATGTACGTCGACGAACTCCTCTGCAAACAAGCGCAGTCGAACTCGAAGCTCGCTCTCAGAAGTTGCAGGTTTTAAAATGCGTTCGATGGCGTCGAGCCGAGCTTCGGCGAATTGCAGAACACACGCGCGGTAAATTCCGTCTTTACCGCCAAAGTGATAGCTGATGAGGCTCACATTGACGCCGGCTTCATCGGCAAGATCCTTTACGGTCGCACCCTCAAAGCCCTTCTCTGCGAAAACTTTTTTCGCAGCTAGAAGCAGTGACTGTTTGGAATCTGTTTTGGGCGTTCCGATGCTCATGAGATGAGTTTCGGTGTTTTCATCAGGAATTTCAAATGAACGTTTGAAAAAAC
>JAYSST010000256.1:0-1674 GCA_043720435.1 Bdellovibrionales bacterium | reverse complement strand
TCAAAACAGTGAAAGCGCTGGGCGAAGAGTTGATTGAGAAACACGCCGGCACGGCATCAGCACGAACGGCTGCACTTCGTATCGGATTGCTTGCATTTCGACAGCAAGATTACGCCCGATCAACGACGATATTTGAACGACTTGTCGTAACTCCATCGACCGACACTCTCGAACTTCAAGCGCGTTATTGGCTATGGCGCAGTCTCGAAAAAACGAAAAGTGAGCGTGCTAAACTTGAGGGTGAAGAACTGGCACGTCGGTATCCGTTTAGTTATTATGGTCTGCGGGCACGTCTTGAAACGGCGGGTGGAAAGATCGACTGGAACAAAGAAGTGCCGAAGCCAGATCCGAAAGTTGAAAGCAAAATTTGGGGAACTCAAGAAGAGAAAATGGGTTTCGAACGTGCGCTGATTCTGCTTTCAGCTGGATGGTTTGACGATGCACAATCCGAAGTCACACTTCTGCCGACACCGGTGACACCAGATGCAAAAGCGGTGAGAGCCCGGTTATGGGCTGCGGCCAAAGACTATCTTACGGCCTCAAGACTTGCGAACGAGGCTTGGGATGCGAAGTTCGAGCTTCGCCGACCCGAGTTGATGAGTTTTGTGTGGCCAAACGAATACAAAGAAATGTTCGATGCAGCGGCGAAGAAGAAAAACCTCGATTCGATACTCGTGCGAAGTCTCACGAAGCAAGAGAGTGGCTACAACAAACGAGCCGTATCAACTTCGAATGCGCTCGGTCTGATGCAGATGATTCCGCCGACCGCCCGCGAGATTGCTGATGATTTGAAGCTTGGAAAATTAACGTTACCCGAAGATATGTTCGAGCCAACTCGCAACATAACAATGGGCACTCATTACATTGCAAAGATGCTCGGAGTTTTTAAAGGCCACGTTCCACTTGCTCTGGCCGCCTACAACGCAGGGCCGACACGTGTTGATCGGTGGTTGAAAGCGCGTGCATCGTTGAAGGGAATGGAAGTGACGAGGTCTTCTTTGCCAGAACACGAACTTTGGATTGATGAATTTCCGTTTGCCGAAACTTCGTTTTATGTGAAAGCGATCTTACGAAATCAGATGATTTATCAAATCGTGGAGGGCGGAAGTCTGAACTCGAAAGAACCGCTCTGGTAGCGGGTTTCAGTGATTTCGGAGCCATCTGAAGGATGTGATTTTTTCCTAACCAGACCATAGTCCTGTTCGCGGCGAAATAATCGCGCCATTCACGCGACCCAAGCCAAGTGACGCCGCTCTTTTGATTGCGAAGGAAGAGCCCTGCCGTTACGGTAAAAGAACGAATGAAGACACAAATAAAGACGCCTGAAATGACACTTCCCCGCGCAAGTGTGTGGACAAGATCAACTGCCGGCACATCGGCGCTCCTGCTTGCGGCAATGCTCGTGCTCTCGAGTTGTGCGTCGAGCGGCGTACGTATTGAGGGTTCTACCGCGGCGGGAACATCGAGTACTGGGGTCGCCGGATCCGCGACAGCAGCACCGAATGATCTTTCGGATACCGGTGCCGATCTGCTTGGCATTCCGTTGGAAGTAAATCGCCTTGTGCTTAAGTGGATCGACTATTTCCAGGGACCAGGTCGTGGTCACATGGAACGATACCTATCTCGAAGCACTCGTTATTCGCCAATCATGAAATCGATCCTTCGTCGCGAAGG
>JAYSST010000255.1:0-4022 GCA_043720435.1 Bdellovibrionales bacterium | reverse complement strand
AGAGTATCCGGTCGTGGCAATAATTCATGACAACGCTCAAGACCCCGCGGCCTTCCTATCAGCCGTGCTGGAACATCTCGCAGAGGGTGTCGTTGCGTGCAACGCCGACGGCGTACTAACGACCTTTAACCGAGCGACCCGCGAATTCCACGGCCTTCCCGAAAGCCCGATCCCGGCTAGCGAATGGGCAAATCATTATCAATTGTACTTGGCCGACGGTCATACGTTGATGAAGACCGAAGAGATTCCCCTGTTCCGAGCACTCGCCGGAGAACGCGTTCAAAACGTTGAAATGGTGATCTTCGCTAACGGTCGAATTAGAACTGTACTTTGTAACGGCGAAGCGATTTTTGATGCTCGTGGAAAAAAGCTCGGCGCAGTTGTAGCGATGCACGATATCACCGAAATGAAAAACGTCACTAAAGCATTGCAGCTTGTGAGCCTTGGACTCGAGGAGCGAGTGCTCGAGCGAACTTCTGAACTTCAACGTGCCAACGAGGATCTGTCGTTTGAAATCAGCGAGCGGGAAAAAGCTGAAGAAGCGCTTGGAGATTCTGAAAAACGATTCCGAACTTTGTTTGAACAGTCCCCTTTAAGCGTTCAACTGCTGTCGGTTGAAGGGCGAACGACTCAAGTAAATTCAGCTTGGAAAAAGCTTTGGGGAATGTCAGACAACTTCGTCGAAGATTTTATTCTTAAGGAATACAACATCCTCGACGACCCACAGCTGGTTACGAAAAACATTATGCCCGTAATACAAGCGGGATTTGATGGAACCGCCGGTAAAATTCCAGCGATCTACTACGATCCGAACGAGACCGCACTTCTTGAAGGAGTCGGCCGATGGGTTGAAGCCCATATCAATCCAATTTTCGATGAGACCGGCGCGGTTCGTGAAGTCGTTTTGATTCATCAGGATGTCAGCGACAAAGTGTTGTTCGAAAAGGAAATTAACGCTGCAAAAGATGCTGCGGAACAAGCGAATCGCCTCAAAAGTTCTTTCTTGGCGAACATGTCGCACGAGATACGGACTCCGCTCGGAGCCATTTTAGGTTTCTCTGAGCTGTTGAAGGATCCTAGCCTGGGACACGAGGAACGGCTCAAATACCTTGAGATTATTGGACGCAGCGGAAAAGCCTTAACCAGTCTCATCGATGACATTCTCGATCTCTCGAAAGTGGAAGCAGGTCGTCTGCACGTCGAGCAGGTTCCGGTCGACGTCGACGCTTTGGTCAGCGATGTGACTTCGCTATTAAAAGTTCAATCGGCTCCTAAGAATTTGAAGATCGAGATTGAAAGCTCGTCTCGACAATCGCATACACGAAGTGACCCTGTTCGCTTGCGCCAAATTTTGATAAACCTTGTCGGCAATGCCGTAAAATTCACGCAAGCCGGTTCTGTAATCGTAAAAATTGACAGGACAAATTCCGATCGTCTCATCATCAAGGTTTCAGACACCGGAATAGGTATTCCAGATGATCTTCGGTCTTCACTCTTTCAACCTTTCAATCAAATCGACAACTCACGCACTCGCAAGTTTGGTGGTACGGGCCTGGGCCTTGCGCTTTCGAAGAGACTTGCTCAAGCAATGGATGGCGACGTTTACCTGGAAAGCACCGTCGAAGGATCCGGCAGCGTTTTTGTAGTCGATCTTCCGCTGGGCAAATTATCAGTGAACGCTGGCACCACTGAAAAATCTCAAAGTTTCATTCCACCGGTTTCAGTAAAGCGGCTTGCACTAGACCGCTGCAAGATCTTAGTCGTAGATGATTCGGACGACAACCGAATGCTTGTACAGCACGTGCTTGAAAAAAAGGGTGCACAAGTAAAAGAGGCACGGAACGGTGCGGAAGGCCTACAGCAAGCGCTGGCAGAGAGATTCGACGTCATTTTAATGGATGTACAGATGCCCGTGATGGACGGGCTCGAAGCAATAAGTCTTCTCCGCAGTTCGAACTGCGCAACGCCGATAATTGCGCTGACGGCCCATGCTATGGCCGAAGAAAGAGATCAATGTCTTGCGCAAGGTGCGAATGCGCATGTGTCAAAGCCGGTCGATTTCGACGAACTTTCAGAGCGAATTCAAAATCTGGTCGAGAACGCGAACATCAGTCGATTTAATGCGCGCCTGTCCCTTCCGGATGCGGCGACTTAATTTGAGCACGTGACCGCGCAAGCGCGGTGCGAAGTAAGCTGTCTCTCGTTACAACTAAAAGTTGTACGCAACACCGAGATGTAATGTGTAGCCGGTTGAGGAATAGGTTCCGTTGCGAACGCTATTCGAAGGTGCGGTAGATTTCCCAGAGACGTCGCCAGCAGCGGCCGAATATGTGAACGAAGTGTCAACGCGCATGTTCGGATCGCCTTCGCTGGTCGCAAATGCGCGACCAGTTCCCACGTTAAGCGAGTAGCCAATGCCTGGTCCCGTGCCGGTTGGGCCCGCGTAGTCGGCGTTCGTCACAGGTGTGCCCACACTTGCTCCGAAACGAACTGGCCACGCGGTTTTGTATTCTGCGCCCACCGCAACGCTGTGTTCGTCGCGCCAGTTCGTTGCGACTCGAGCCTGATTCGCCTGAGTCGAAAAAGTTGCGCTTTGTACGACGAGTTCTCCGACTCGCGAATATTGTTTGTATTCGTACTCGGCCAAGAAATCCCACATCTCGTCGCATTGGTGGATCGCACCAAGCGCGATGGCCATTGGGAACGTCGTGGAAGCGGTCCCATCGTTTTCAGGAAGCGCGGGATTGAATGCGGGATTTGAGCTAGCGAGCGTAGAAACCTGCCCACTCACTTTGCCCTTTGCCTCGAAGTTAACTTCGCTTCTGAATCGGAAACCGAGCTCCGTTTTTTCATCCAATTTATACTGAGCTCCCGCGCGAAACGCGAGGAACTGAGTGTCTTTCATATCTTTGAGCTTAACAGTGGTGATTGTTCCACCGGATGCGCTTCGGTTGAGAAATGAATATTCAGCATTCGCCATGACAACCCGCCAAGCAAGTCCGACTTTCAGCTCTGGGCTTACTCGGTACGCACCACCAACAGAGGCTTCAATCACCGAGAGCGCAGCCGAAACTTCTGGTCGATAGCCCGTGGCAGCGCCGATGTCGACATTTGTGTACTTCACCGAGCTTCCGCCCGAAACGAAGATGCCTGCGCCGACTCCCCACTCGTCTTCCGAATACCCGTAGGTAAGACCAAGCGGAAACGCAATCGTGCTCTCGGCCGTTTCTTGCACGTCTTGATTGTTAATCGGCGCTTTGAAAGTGCCGGCTGTTGGCGACACGTTCAGTGCGATCGATTGCCCCGCTTTATCAGTCACGAGGCCGGCTGGGTTAAAATAAATCGCATCCGAACCTTGAACCCAAGGAGTCGAGACTCCGCCCAAGCCCGAGCTTCGCGGGCCCCACATCGCCGACTTTTCATATCCCGCGGCACTCGCGTTTGATGAAATAAAAATCGCGCAAGTCGCAGCCGCCACAGTCAGAAATGCAAAACGTTGAATCATGATTAAAACCCCTATACCGCCGCTCGCCGGCCGCTAATGGCGCAACCCTATGTAAGCTGGAATTTCTTGTCAAAAACATCGCGAGGAGGCAGGGCGTGTCATTCACTTATTCGTTCGTTTCGTTCTCATTTCAGGTATGACAGCAGCCTCATCCATTGAGGAGAACTCCATGACTTACCACGCGCAACTGCTCGCCGTTTTCCTGTGTCTCATACCGTTCTCCGTCTCTGGTGCATCCCCCACTAAGTTCGAAACGGAAACCTTGGTAACACTCAAAGACCAATCGAAATTCACGATATCTGCTGGTTGGAGTTTTGATGAGTCGACACAAAGTTTAGTTACACCTGAGGGCGATGTTAAAATTTATTTGCTGCAAAAGCCTTTTGCTGGAGATATCGAAAAATTCTCTCAGTCGCTCTGGAAAACTGTCCAACCCGGTTTCGGTTTCAAAGTAATGCAAAACGTTTCGCCGCCGCCACAAGATGGGTGGGAACAAACTCACCAGATTGTTTACGAA